>JANOQP010000543.1:0-4575 GCA_031414895.1 Saprospirales bacterium | reverse complement strand
AATTTTCTATTTTTATTCAAGTTAGCCACGGCTCTGGACATTGTTGCGGGTTTGGTGTTTTTTTTCATTGAGAAAATGTAGCTATTTAATGCGAATAATGGGTTGAAAACAGAGCACGACCCTAAAATTCAAGTAGCCTGTCATCCTGTAAGGATCTGCCCAAGCCTGAAAAGCGGTTTTCAATAAACGACAATCCAACTTTGCATGGATTTCTAAAAATTCTAGCCGAAACCCGGGCAGATCCTTACAGGATGACAACTACTGGGGCTTGAGGTTGGTGCTTTTCAACCCATTATTCGCATTATTTGCACAACCAACAATTTTCATGGAGTTTTCAACGACCAATTTCAGCCCAAGACCGATCGTCCTGCACCTTGCCGCATGGGCCGCCATTATTGCGTTTTTCATGGTCGCGCTGGCGTTCACACCGATGCCTTTTTGGGAAATCGCGGCCCTTATTTTGGGCAATCACGCGTCGCTCGCCGTCCTTTTTTATGGACATAATTGGCTCGTGGACCAATATTGGGAAAAAGGTTTTTTGGCCAAGTTCCTCCTGCGCAGCCTCCCGTTGCTCGCGCTCGATTGCACGGTCCGCTTCCTGATCTGCGGCTTTTTTTTGAAAAAATATGTCCATCCGGGCTATGAAGTGCTGTTTTCGCCCGTCCGGCGGCTGGGGATGTTCGTTTTTATAACCAGTTTTTTGGTCACGTTGGTGGCCATTGTTTTCCGGCTTTTGATCAACCGGACCCGTCGCGAACGCGAAAGCCTGGCCCTTTTGGCCGAACAGAGCGCGGCCCAGCTCCAATTTTTGAAGGCGCAGATCAACCCGCATTTTCTCTTCAACGCGCTCCACAATGTCTACAGCCTGACCGTCCAAAAAAGCGACGATGGGCCAAAAATGCTCCTCAAATTGAGCGACCTCCTCCGCTACGCCATTTACGACAGCCGCCTCCCGGAGGTCCCGTTGGCGCGGGAACTGGCCGAGCTCCAAAAATTCACGGATCTTTTTCAGATGCGTTTCGAGCGGCCAGCTGACATCCGTTTCGAGGTCGAGGGCAGCCTCGAAAACCGCTCGATCGAGCCGATGATCTTGATGCCGATCCTCGAAAACTGTTTCAAGCACGGCAATTTTGATTCGGGCAGCCCGGTTGCTTTTTGCCGTGTTTCAATCAAAAACAGCCCGGAATCGCTCATTTTTTCGACAAAAAACACCTTTGATGCGGCCAATCTTCAAAAAGATGGGGCCGGTGGCATCGGCCTCGAAAACATCCGCCGCCGGCTCGCGCTCCGCTATCCGGGCCGCCACCGGTTTTCTTTTGTTGAAAAAAATGACGTTTTCGAGGTCAATTTGGCCATCGATTTTTAACAAGGACCGACGATGAAAGCAATTTCTGTCCTGCTCGTGGACGACGAATTTTTGGCCCTCGGCCTGCTCGAAAACTTCTGCCAACAACTGCCCGACCTTCGGGTGGCGGGCAAGTTCCGCTCGCCCATTGAGGCCCTCCAACTGCTCCATGCCGAGCCGGTGGACATCCTTTTTCTGGACATCCAAATGCCCGTTTTGAGCGGCACGAACCTGTTGCGTACGCTGTCGAGGCCGCCCGCGACCATTTTTACGACAGCCTATGCCGAACACGCCGCCGAGGCTTTTGACCTCAATGCGGTCGATTATCTGCTCAAACCGTTCTCTTTTGAGCGGTTTTTGCAGGCCGTCGGCAAGGCGCGGGCTTTTCTGGGCCAACAAAACACGCCGCCCGCCGCGCCCGACCTTTTGGAAAATGCCGCGCCCGACCATATTGTCTGCAAAGTGGACGGGCGGCTCGAAAAGGTCTTTTTTGCGGAAATAATCGCCATCGAAGGGATGCGCGAATACGTCAAGATCATCTGTTCGGCGCGCAGCCTCGTCACGCTCGAAAGCCTGAAAAACCTCGAGGGCGCGCTGCCCGATGGCGAATTCGTGCGCACGCACAAGTCGTTTATCGTCGCAAAACGCGCCGTCCGCTCGCTCGACGGGTCGCTTTTGGTTTTGGAAAAAATGAAGGTCCCGGTCAGTCGCGAGCGAAAAGAGGCGGTCGTCCGGGCGGTTTTTGGGCGATGAACCGCCAGTTGGTTGAAAAAAAGACCGTTCGTTGAAACGTTCCGACGGTTGGTTGAAAAGTTTTGAAAGGGCCTGCGGGGCCGCCCCATGTTTGTGGCATCAACCGCGGGCAACCACATTTTTTTCATCAAAAACTTTTCGACCATGGCTCCTTTTATTGAAAACATCGGCAATGATTTCGGCATCTTCCCAGCTTGGATATTGATGTTCCTCGTCATTTTTTTGCGCTACACGGTGCTCGCGGCGGCGATTTATGGACTGTTTTACGTCGTGTTGCGAAAGCGGCTTTTTGTCAAAAAAATCCAACAGAAATACCCAAAATCAGGCGAGATCGCCCGCGAGATCAACCAATCGGTGATGACCGCCGCCATTTTCGCCTCGATGGCCTTTGGGGTTTATTTTCTCCGAAAAATGGGTTTCGGCCACCTTTATTTCGACATCGCGGATTTCGGCTGGCCCTATTTCATCGCCTCGCTCGGCGGCACGGTCATTTTGCACGATACCTATTTTTACTGGACGCACCGGCTGATGCACCACCCGAAACTGTTCGCCCGCTTTCACCGCGTCCACCATTTGTCGCACAACCCGACGCCGTTCACGGCCCTTTCGTTCCACCCGTTGGAGTCGGTCGTTGAGTTTGGCATCATCCCGATCTTGGCCCTTTTCGTGCCGCTGCACGTCGGTGCGCTCATTTTTTTCACCGTCTGGAGCACCCTTTTCAACGTCCTTGGCCACAGCGGTTACGAGTTCATGCCGAGCGGGGCGACGCGCCACCCGCTGCTGAAATGGATGGGCACGGCCACGCACCACAATATCCACCATCAGCGGGCGACGCACAATTTTGGCCTCTATTTCAATTTTTGGGACCGCGTGATGGGGACCAACCACCCTCAATATGACGCAATTTTTGAGGAAATAAAAAGCCGCCCCGAACCGGGTGGCGAAAACTTCTCCGAACGGATCGAGTCGAGGCTAAACCATTGATTGCCAATTGTTTAGCGTATTCTTTTCAAAAATTTGAACCAACTTTTTTTATGAAAACCATCTCTTTCAGCCTGCTCATTGCCGCGCTTCCGGCCCTTTTTCCGGCCTTCGTTTTTTGTCAAAACAAGGTCGACCAAACCATAGACGACCTCAAAAACGGCTCCCTCGCCCCGCCCGAAAACCGAGCTGCCGACCTCACCACGTTGATGAAAAACAGCCTCGAACTGACCGACGAACAGGCCGTGACCGTTCAGGAGATCAACCTCCGTTTTGCCGAAAAGGCCGAGCGCGAGATTGTCCGCCCAAACCTCGGCCAATGGTCGAAATACTGGAAAATAATGGCCCATCAGCGCGAAAAGGATCAGGAGCTCAAACCCGTTTTGACCAAAAAGCAGTTCAAAAAATACACCGATGCCCGCGATGCCGCCATCTGGAAAGGGGCGAAATCGCTTCTTTTCTGACCGCGCACCGGCCTCGGCAACAACCACAACACAGTGATTTTCAACAATTTATCATCAATCATGGCAGCCGACCGGCCGCCATTGGCCAATCTTTTTTTTCAAACCAAATCAATTTTTTAACATGAAAAAACAATCGTTTTTCGCCCTTATCGCCATCGCCGCCCTCATGGCCACAACGCTCACCAATTGCGGAAAGGGAAAACTCGGCGACGGTGCGCTCGCCGATTTCGTCCCCGCCGAAGCCTCCGCCCAGGCCCAAGCCGCGCTCGTGACCGTTCAAGACGCAGTTTATGAGGCCGTTTCGACTTCCGCCGCGCTCAATGACGTGCCGGGCTCGGTGCAAATAGGGAGTTGTCCGGTGGTCACTTTTACCCCCAAAAGTTCTGTGGACAGCTTTCCAGCGAAGCTGAAAGTGGATTTCGGGACGGGCTGCGACTGGCGCGGGCACACGGTTTCGGGCAGTTTTGAATTGAATTGCCGTAAAAAAGGAGGAAACCAATTGAAAACGATTGGGCCGCGCGGGTTTTCCGGGCGGCCCTTTTTTTTTCGGGGCAAGGTTGGGCTTCGCTCTTTTTTTGAATGTCCCCAAAAAAACCACCGTTCAACCCACCTTTCCGACCGTCCAACAAAACCGCTTGGCCGCAGCCGCCTACCCCAGTTTTTGGGCAAGGTTGGCCTCCGAAAACCAGCTTTCCCTGATCCTTTCCAAGCCAAAATAGGCCCTTCGGCATCCCCTCCAACAACTCCCCTTTTTTGCCAAGCAGCATTTTTTTAAAATAAAAACCGACCTAAAACATCCGAATCAGCTTGATTTCTATAAAGAAAAATTACTTTTGCGCGCCTTTTGAAAAAAGGGTGTCCAAATCTGCCGGGCCTGTGGCGGAACATAATTTTCACTAAAAATTGCATGGAGCAAATTATTTATGCTCGAAGAGAAAGAACTCGAACAAGAAACCACGCCAGTTGTCGAAACTGCCGTAGAAACACCCGTCGCGGAAGTGGTTGTAGAAACACCCGTCGCGGAAGTGGTTG
>JANOQP010000542.1:0-7336 GCA_031414895.1 Saprospirales bacterium | reverse complement strand
TCATGCTGTTGAGCAAACTTTTCTTGGTCCTGAAATTTGGCCGGAACAAAAAATACGTCGAAAATAATTTTGAAAAAATGGCGGTTTTTTACCCAAATTTGCACGGCGACGCCACTAAACGAGAACTGGCCATCAAACTTTTCGACATCACTTTGCAATATCTGGCCACAGTTTCACCTTTAAATTTCAAGAAAATGAGCACTGCAATTCAAAACCTGCCGCCACTCGAAAAAGAGGTATTGAATTCCTACTTTTATAAAACCGTGCAGAAAAACCTGAAAAAAGGCATGGAAAAAGGCATGGAAAAAGGTGCCGAAGCCGAAAAAGAGGCCCGCATCATAAAGGTCATCCAAAAATTCCCGGAGATGGCTGACACCGAAATCGCAGAGCTGTTTGAGGTGAAGATTGACTTGGTGAAAAAACTGAAGGCCGTTCTTTCGGAAAAACAAACCATTTGACCCCCAACCAAATACCCGAAAAACGGTCGTGCAAACCAGCATGACCGTTTTTTTTATGCCCTTCTGAAAAAAAATCCATTTATCTTTATCCCACTTTTAATCCCCAAAACGGCCAACCGTTTTTTTATCCTTCACAACAAAATCCGATTCCCATGCGCAAACTTGCACACGCGCTCGCACTCGCGGCACTCCTCGTTTCCCAAACTTTTTTCGCCCAAAACACCGATACCTGTCAGCTCAAAATCGGCACCAATCTCGGCATCCCGACCCATCGGGGCAGCGAGTTCCCGTTCGCCAACCTGATGAAATACGGCAGAACGTGGATGGCCCACAACAACGCCAACGTACCCGGCGGCCTCAATTTATGGGACACCGGTTTCCAAAAATACCTCCAATACGACGCCGACGGCTACCCGCTCGAACTGCCTGCCCAGGGCATCCCCGGAGCGGAGGCCCCGCAGGTCGTGCGGACGGTCTGGGAGAACACCGCCGCGCTGCCCGGAGGCACCTACACGGTGCAATGGGACGGCGAGGGCCTCCTCGATGTTTGGGGCGATGTGGCCAATAAAACGGTGTTGCAGGGCAAAATTTCGTTCGTCCTAACGCCGGGCGTTCAAAATCTCCTCGCGCTCGAGATCAACAAAAGCCTCGCCAGCGACCATGTTCGGAACATCCGCGTCCTTTTCCCGAACACGGATTTGACCTTTCAAATGCAGCCTTTCAACCAATCTTGGCTCGACAAATTGGAGCCGTTCGGCACGTTCCGTTTCATGGATTTTGGCCTGACGAACGAAAACGAAACCCAAAAATGGTCGCAGCGCACCCGCCTGAACGACTATACCTATACCGCAAAAACGGGCGTCCCGTACGAGTGGATGATCTATCTCTGCAACCTGAAAAAGGCCGATGCTTGGGTCTGCATCCCGCACCGGGCGACGGATGACTATATCACGCAGCTCGCAACGCTTTTCCGCAGCCAGCTCGCGCCGGGGCAAAAGGTCTATGTCGAATATTCCAACGAAATGTGGGACCTCGGCCAATCGCAGGGCCGTTTTGGGCAGGATTCGCTGGCGCAAAACATCGCGTGGCCCGAACGGCTCGCCCCGCGAATAGCCCATGTCATGGGCATCTGGACGAACGTTTTTGGCACCCAAAATGCCGACCGGATCGTGCGGGTGATGGGCGCGAACAATGGCGTTTTAGATTTTGCCAACCGCGTTTTTTCAAAATTGGAAGCTGACGGAAAGGCCCATTTGGTGGACGCAATCGGCACGTCGGCCCAGCTCATCATCCTGCCCAACCTGCTCGACCAGTTTTCGACCGGGCAGGACGTGATCAACATTGCCCGGCATATCTCGTTCGACCCGACATTTCCCACCATGCAGGGCTGGTCGGGCCATGCCAATTTCGCGAAGAACAAGGGCAAACGACTCCTTTATTATAACGGCGGCCAAAACTTCGTGCCGCAGCCTTTTGGCACAATCCAGCCGTATTGTCAGGCGATTTTGGACGCGCAGACCGCGCCGGGGATCTATGATATTTACCGCGACCTCTTCGATACACTCCGTTCGACCGCACCCGCGCAGAAGCTGCTTTTTATGCATTCGGGGCTAATCGCGCCAAAAAATTGCCAATTTGGCACATCGGGCGCGCTCGAAAACCAGTTCGCTCAACAACCTCCGTTCGCGGCGACCGCGCCAAAATACCAGGCACTTTTGGATGAAATGCAGGATTGCAGCAACAACAACCCCTGCCCGTGGACGACCGCCGCGATTGCCGGGGTGACGCAGGTTTGCCTCGGCTACACGGCCATTTATAAAACGGTGCAGACGGCGGGCAGCTATTTTTGGTCGGTCACGGGCGGCACGATCCAGTCCGGGCAGGGCACGAACCAGATCCAGGTCATTTGGAACTCGAACGCCCAACCGCTCAACGGCGGCGTCGGGCTGAAACTCACGACGGGCAATTGCACGGCCTCCGGCAGCCTCACCATTTCGCAGGCGACCACGCCCGCGCCGTGGACCAATATCGACATCGGCAGCCCGACCAAAAAAGGCGATATCTGCTACGACCAACCGACCGGCACCATGACCGTGCGCGGCGGCGGGGCCGATATTTACGGCACGACCGACCGTTTCCATTTTGTGGAACAAACTTTCGCGGGCGATTTCACGCTCGTCGCGCGGGTCTCGCAGGTGCAAAACACGAGCCTTTACGCAAAAGCGGGCATCATGGTTCGCGAGGCGAACACGGCTTCCGCCAAAAACGTCATGGTCGGCGCGATGCCCAACAAACAGGTTTTCATGCAACGGCGCACGGCCTCGGGCGGCTCGACCGTCCGCAAGACGATCAGCTATCAGGCTGTGCCGAAATACCTGAAAATCACCCGCGAGGCCAATATTTTCAAAGGTTGGCGGTCCAACGACGGCACCAACTGGGCGCTCATCCAGACCGCGACCGTCGCGATGGCCAACGAGGTTTTCGTCGGCCTCGCCGTCACGTCGAAGAACAATGTGGCCACCTGCACGGGTGTTTTTGACAAAATCTCGCTCACGGCGGGCGTTTCCGTCAATGACATCACCGATGACCGGGCGGATTTTTCGGAAGATGAAATGGCTGAAAAAACAGATTTTGAGGTCTTCCCAAATCCAGTCGGGCGCGAACTCACCATCCTTTTTTCATCAAAAAATGAAACGACCGCAAGGCTCATTTTATCCGAAATGACCGGGCGCAACGTTTTTTCGACCGAAATGGACTTGCTGGACGGCGACAACGAACTGCCCGTTTCGCTGCCCGTTTTGCCGTCGGGAGTTTATCTTTTGACCCTGCGGACAGGCAATGAGGTGCGGGTGAAAAGGGTTTTGGTGGAATAATTTCTTGCTTTCTTGGTAAAAAAATGGGCCAACTCGCTGTAAATCAATGAGTTGGCCCGTTTTTTTTCAACCAAAATCAGGCATAATCCACCGCCATTTGGTCTGCTTTTGCCAAAATCTCATCCACCGTCTGCGCCAGTTCCTCGCCCATTCGGAGGAAATCGGGATGGTCAAGCCTTTTCAGCAAAGCATAATAAATGGGCTTGAAACGGTCTTTCAACCGGACTGCCTCGCCTTCTTGGCTGATGAAATAATCGAGGAGCCATTGGGTTTGGTTTTTGGCGATCAGGAGGGTGAAGTAGGTGCAGATGTCGTCTGGTTCGGTATCGAGCAATTCTTCATTTTTTAGAAAAACAATTGCCAGTTCCGTACTTTCTTGGATTAGATTATCCCAGGCTAAAACGCAGGCGGCGGTGTGTCTGTGCCTATAATTGTCGCTGGTTTTCAAGGCTGAACCAACATGTTTTATGGCCAACTCTTTTTGGGTTTTATGCTCATAAAAGCCAAGAGAAAGATGGTTTAGTGCATCAATATCTCCAAGTTCCGCAGCTTTTTCAATCCACTGGTTCCCTTTTTCGGATTCCATTTTGTTATCTAAATAAAGCCTGCCAAGACGATACATGGCTATTGAATTACTGGCTTCTGCTGCTTTTTCATACCACTCAATTGCTTTGTCACTATCCTTTGTTTTATACTCGAAATGTAAACCTAGCAAGCACATTGCACCAGCATAACCAGCTAAAGCCGCTTTTTCATACCAAACCAAAGCTTGTGTAGTGTCTTGTTGATTCTCAAACATAAGACCTATAAGGCACAATGCTCTTACATTTCCAGCCTCTCCCGCTTTTTTGTACCAATACATTGCTTTTTCAACATCTATCTTCTGTTCAAATAACAAACCGAGACTACACATGGCATTTGGATGGCCCGCTTCTGCCGCCCAGGTCCAACAATTTTCTGCGATTGAAATCTCTGGTTCGCTCAAGTTTTTAAATTCTTTACCCAAAGCATTTGCAGTTTTGAGCATACCTCCCTGCCAATCACTTGACTTTTTCAATTTGACCATCAATTTGTCGAATTCCTTCTTCGGCAGGTACTTTTCAAAATAGTCCATCCATACCTTTTTAGATTTTTCTTGTTTTCCCCCAAACCAGAGTTTTAGGGCATCATAGCTTTGTTCTAGATGTGATTGCATCAACAAGCCAGCATGCTCCGGCGAATTCTCCATTAAAAAGGCCCGTGTCGCGCTCAATAGTTCGTGTTCATCGCCAATCCCCAACTTCTTTGTCCCCACCATCGCCTGCGTATAGCTCAAAGCCGCCTCCGCATCAAACCGCCCCTTTTTCAAAGCAGACCGGTGCGAATCGGCCCGGACTTTCATGTCCGCGCCGTCGCACCATGATTCAAAAAAACGCACCAGCCAAACTACCCGTTTTTCATCGTCGCGCCGTCCAAGCCGCATCAAAAACCAAATATTGAAGAACCGTTCGGCCACGATATAGAGGTGGTTTTTGGTGTTTGTGGGTATCTTTTCGATAATGCCGTTCTTTTCGAGCTGTTGCAATTGGGCGGAAACGACCTTGCTTTCGAGCCGCGTCCGATCCGAAATTTCCTTTGTGTTCAGCGCGTCCCAATTAAGTGCGATAGCCTCAACTATTGCCTGTTGCTGGTCGCTGAGGTCGTCCATACGGTGCTTGTAGAGCGGGGTCGTGCGGTCGAGGATGATTTCGAGGTCGCGGAAGGCCGAGCCGTCTTCGTCGTCTGCGAAAATCTCAAAAAGCAGTATCATCGTCCGGATGACGCCGCCCGTCGTGCGCCGAAGAGCCTCGATGCGCCCAGGATTTTGCTCGACAATCCTTGCGACGGCCTCTTTTTTATAATATTCGGAAAGGTTCAGGAGCAGTTCACGGGTCTCTTTTTCGGTCAGGCCGCGCAGTTCCTCAATTTTGAAAAATTCATAAAACGGGTGGTCGTATTTATAAAACGCCTCCAAAACCACCGAGGAAGCCGCGAAAATGCGGATATCAACAGAGGTTTGCAGGATTTTCCGCAACCGGTGCGCCTCGGCATCGGTGAGGCGGCGGGTCATGTCGCCGAAATTGTCAATGAAAACAATGGTCTTTTTCCCGTACCGCTGCAACTCGGCAGAAAGCAGCTCGAACATGGCCCGCTCGTACTCGTCGTCGTTTTTATATTTTGCCGAAAGTTCTTTTCGGACGGCCTGTGAATAGTTGAAACCGGGCAGTTTTTGCGCCAAAATTTCCATGATCCGCTCCCAAACATTGAATAGGCGGCGCAGGCCATATTCTTCTTCATTAAAAACGACCGGCACGAGCCAGGGGTTGAGTTCGGCATCGTTCTCGATCTCGTAGGCGAGCCTCAAAAGGAGTGTAGTTTTGCCCATCCCTCGCCGCGCCAGCAACAGGTAATGCTGCTCCGGCACGTCCATTTTTGAGCCCTTGATGACCTTGAACAGCTTGTCGAACAGGTCTCGACGGACCACAAAACCACGGATCAACTGATCTTTGGTCTGGGTCTGCGGGTTGTAAATAGCGGCGACGCGCGTTTTTTCGATTGGCGTGGACATAACTAAAGCATTTTTTCAAAGGAACAGGTCAGGCATTTTTCAGCCACCAAGATTTTAGGATGGGCGAGTTGAAGCGGTAATTGCCGCCCTGTTCGTGGATATAACCGTCGTATTCGAGTGTTTCGAGAACGGCTTGGGCATTTTTTTGACCGAAAGTGCCGACTTTCACATGGCCTTTCGTGGCGATATCGGCCAAAATTTCCTTTGCTGTTGCACATTCATCCGTCGGCAAGGTTTTGTCGAGCCGGCTCAAATAATTCTCGAAATAGATATTGCTCCTATGGTTGGCGGCTTTCGCCAAGATTTTTTCCACTAAATCCAGCGTCAAAGGCTGCGGAATGGCCTCGATTTCATCGATCAACAATTGGATCACCAACTGGATGAAAAACGGCATCAGCCACTCAATTCGGTCGAGCATGGCCAAAATCGCGGCATCATCGGCCACGATTTTATAATTGGCGAAGATTTTTTTGGACATATCGAGGCCTTCCTCGCGGGTCAATGGCGGGATTTCGACAACGTTCAAATCGTTGATGGTCGAGGTTGCGCCGAGCCGCCGGGCAATATTTGGCAAACCGATGGAGCCGGTATAAATGAACCGGATGCCTGACTTTGCCCGCTGGCGGGTGCCTCGGTTTAGGTGCAAAAATTGAACGGCAGCCTCCGTTCCATTGGCCTTTGAAATGGCTTCGAGCGCGACCGGAAACTCATCCACCATGATGCAAACGGTCGTTCCTTCCGTATCCAAATTGCGCAAAAGGGATTCAAATTCGGTAAAATAGCTGGTTGGAGCGTCCAAATTGGTCGTTTCGATCTCAAAACCTGACACCTTGATTTTCTTGATCCTGTCAAAAAACGAACCCAATGTTGTTTTGGCCTTTTCACCCAGTTTCGACAATTTGCCGACCGCTGTGCTGCCCATCAATTCTTCGGAAAGCCGCTTAAAATAGCCTTCTGAATCGATGCAATCTTCAACGGTTAGGTACAAAAACAGGAAGTCATCCTTTGGAAAATCTTCCAAAGCCCGCATGATGGAGGTTTTTCCAGAACGCCGAGGCGCAGATAAAAACAGGTGGCTGCCGTCGGACAGCCTTCTGTAAATCCGGTTTATGATTGCATTTCTAGGATAAAAATCTTCTCCGCGTGGTGTTTGCCCAACGATGTTTCGCATTACTTGAGTTTTATTTTTTGACAAAATTTATTTTGTGATGCAAATATGTGGTGACAATAATTTAATTGTCAAGTCTTTGGCAAATTATTTTTTGTCAAATATTCAAAAGCTCTATTCGGAACATCCTGAAATTTCCAACCCCCTGTTCTAATTTTGCTTTTGAACAAGATGTCCATCCAAATGACCCGCGCCGACCTCGATTTCCTCCTTTCAAAAACCGCCCGCAACCTCGTCGAAACCTACCTCG
>JANOQP010000541.1:0-1956 GCA_031414895.1 Saprospirales bacterium | reverse complement strand
CTCGGCTTTCAGGTCTTTTATGGCTTGGATGGCCCAGGTGAGGCCCTCTTTTGTGCGGCCCATCCCGCATTTGTCCCACATGATTAAGCCCAAACGGCGGTGGAAACATTCTACCTATTGCCCGCCACTGATGGTCAGGAGTTTGGTCAAACGGTCTTGGCAATCGCGCTCGGCGGCGGCGAATTCCGGCCCGTCGGTCGCGGTTTTCGGCTCCCGGATTTGGGTGCTCAAATAGCTTCCAATCGTGTACGGCAGCACAAAATAGCCGTCCGCCAGCCCCTGCATCAGGGCCGACGCGCCGAGCCGGTTGGCCCCGTGGTCGCTGAAATTGGACTCGCCCGTCGCGTAGAGGCCCGGCACGGTGGTCATCAGTTCGTAGTCCACCCAGAGGCCGCCCATCGTGTAGTGGACCGCCGGGTAGATGCGCATCGGCACTTTGTACGGGTTTTCGCCGGTGATTTTGTCGTACATCTCGAAGAGGTTGCCGTATTTGGCGGCGATGGCCTCCTGCCCCTGTTTGGCGATGGCGTCCGCAAAATCGAGATAGACCGCGAGGCCGCTCACGCCGACGCCCTTGCCCTCGTCGCAGGCATATTTCGCGGCGCGGCTGGCAATGTCGCGCGGGACGAGGTTGCCGAAGGCCGGGTATTTCCTTTCCAAAAAATAGTCGCGGGCCTCCTCCGGGATATCGGAGGGGTGCTTTTTGCAATCAGCGGCCTCTTTTGGCACCCAGACGCGCCCGTCGTTGCGGAGCGATTCGGACATCAGGGTGAGCTTCGACTGGTAATCGCCCGAGACCGGGATGCAGGTCGGGTGGATTTGCGTGTAGCAAGGGTTGCCAAAAAACGCCCCGCGCCGGTGCGCCCGCCAAGCGGCGGTCACGTTGCACATCATGGCGTTCGTCGAGAGGTAAAAAACGTTGCCGTAGCCGCCCGTCGCCAGCACGACCGCATGGCCGCCGTGCCGTTCGAGCTCGCCGGTGATGAGGTTGCGGGCGATGATGCCCCGCGCCTTGCCGTCCACGGTGACCACGTCGAGCATCTCGTGGCGGTTGAAAAGCTGCACCGTGCCGAGCGCGATTTGGCGGCTCAAAGCCTGATAGGCACCTATCAAAAGCTGTTGCCCCGTCTGCCCACGGGCATAAAAGGTGCGCGAAACCTGCGTCCCGCCGAACGAGCGGTTGTCCAAAAGCCCGCCGTATTCCCGCGCGAACGGCACGCCCTGCGCCACGCATTGGTCAATGATATCGACCGAAACCTCGGCCAAACGGTGGACATTGCCCTCCCGCGCCCGGTAGTCGCCCCCTTTGATGGTGTCGTAAAAAAGGCGGTGCGGCGAGTCGCCGTCGTTGCGGTAATTTTTGGCGGCGTTGATGCCGCCCTGCGCGGCAATCGAGTGCGCCCTGCGCGGCGAATCGTGGAAGGTGAAGACCTTGACGTTGTAGCCCAGTTCGCCGAGCGAGGCCGCGGCGGACGCGCCCGCGAGGCCCGAACCGACGATGATGACATCGAGGCGTTTCTTGTTGTGCGGCGCGACGAGGGGGACGGAATCCTTATAGTGGTTCCATTTTTCGGCGAGCGGGGTGCCGGTCGGGATTTTCGAGTCGAGCTTCGTGGACATATTTTAGTTGATTTCTATTTTGATGAGTTGGTTTTTGGAAGAGCATTTTCCGTGGATTACGTTCTTTTCTCCATAATTTCGTTGTAAGCGTCGATAATCTTGGGGGAAAGGCCCTTTTCGAGGTCGGTGGCATTTCGATAAAATAATGTAACCCAATTTCTTACATCAAATTGAAGTTCAGTACCCTTTCTTGCTGTTTGGATAATCCTTCTATCTTTAGCTCTAGCATATCCCACTTCAAAATAAACATTGTGGGGGTTTAGAGTAAAATCACAGACAACAAAATCTGCCTTGGCAATTTCATCCATTATTTTCTGTGAAATTTCAAAATCACCT
>JANOQP010000540.1:0-3829 GCA_031414895.1 Saprospirales bacterium | reverse complement strand
CGCTGAAGCTCGATGCGGAAAACATGCTCCGTTTCGAGCTCATCGACGGCATCGTCCGCGAGCCCGTCGGTGGAGCCCATAATGCGCCAGAGGAGATGTCGCAACGCCTCAAAAAACATATCCTCGTCGAACTGGCCAAGCTCGCACCCATCAAAACGGAAGACCTGATTGACCAGCGGATCGAAAAATATTCGGCGATGGGCCGCTTCGAAAGGCGGACGGCGCAGGAAAATTTGGCCGTGCCAGCCGTAGTTTCAAAGAAAAGATAATCTGCCCCCGAAACCATAATTTGTTCCCGGCAAGCGCCTTTGGGCGAACCGTATTTCGACCTATCGAGAATCGCAAAGCCGTATTTTTCACCAATTTCAACCGAAAATGGATTTAATTTTAAAGGTTCGCCGCCGTTTTTTCAAAAAAAACATGGCAAACAACCTGCCCCCCAACCCAACAAGCCGCAAAATCACCAACCTCGAAACCGCCCAATCGGTCGGCATCCTGTTCGATGCGACCGACCCGAAAAACCGGGAGACCATCGCCGATTTTGCCGCGAAACTTGCCCGCTTGGGCAAAAAAACGCGCCTTCTCGGTTTCGTTGCCCAACCAGAGAAAAAAACGCCGACAGACCTTCCGTTCGTGCATTTCAATAAAAAGAGCGTGAACTGGTACGGCCGCCCATCGGGCGAAAAAACCGAGGCGTTTTGCAAAGAGAAATTTGACCTCCTGCTCTGCCTTTTTTCGGGCGAAAACCGCCCGCTCGAATGGCTCGCCGCCCGCTCGTCGGCGCGGATGAAGGCCGGGGGCAGCCTCCATTTTTACAAAAACCTCGACCTCACCGTGGAGATCCCCGCCGGGAAAGACCTCGCGGAACTGATCGCGCAACTCGAATTTTATTTCAAACGCCTCGTCGTGGCCGAAACGCGGGTTTTGGCCGGGGCAGCATAAACGGTTTGGGCCTCCGTGAAAAAACCTGTTCCCGGACAGGTTTTTTCACGGCCAAAACCGGTCAATTTTGAGCAAATACTGTGGAAAACAATCAATCTCAACCGAAAAACGCCCGCCCGGAAACCCATCCGAACGCGGCATTCCGTGGCACGGGCGTCGCGCTCGTCACGCCTTTTATCGATGAAAAAATTGATTTCCCGTCGCTCAAAAAGCTCATCGACCATGTGATCGAGGGCGGTGTCGAGTACGTCGTTTCGCTCGGCACGACGGGCGAGGCGGGCGTTCTCACCAAAATAGAACAGCGCGAGGTCATCGATTTTACCGTAAAAACCGTCGCCGAGCGCGTCCCGATCGCCGTCGGCATCTTTGGCGGGAGCAACACGACGGCCATTACCGAGCGCATCAAATCCTTCGATTTCGCGGGCGTGGATGCCCTTTTGTGCGCCAGCCCGGCCTATTCAAAACCGTCGCAAGAGGGCATTTTCCGCCATTTCATGCGCCTCGCGGACGTGTCGCCGCTGCCCATCATCCTCTACAATGTGCCGAGCCGGACGGCCAGCAACCTCACCGCCGAGACCACTTTGCGGCTCGCCCGCGCCTCCGAAAAGTTCATCGGCGTGAAAGAGGCCTCGAACGACCTTTTCCAGATCTTGTACATCGCACGCGAAAAACCGCCCGGTTTTTTGGTCATTTCGGGCGACGATTTTTTCGCGCTGCCCATCCTCGCGGCGGGCGGCGACGGGGTCATCTCAGTCATCGCGAACGTGGTGCCGCGACCGTTCACCGACATGGTGCGGGCCTGCCTTTCGGGCGATGGCGAACGCGCTAAATCATTGAATTTCAAGCTGTTGGAACTTTACCGACTCCTTTTTATCGAGGGAAACCCGGTCGGCGCGAAGGCCGCGCTGCAACATTTGGGCATCTGCCGCGACGATGTCCGGCTGCCGCTGACGAGCATGAGCGAGGGCGGTTTTTTGCAGTTGAAAAAGGAGTTGGAGGAGGTTTTGGGGGGGGCTGAGCCGCCCGAAAAAGGGAGTTCCCCGGACTTTTCGTTGATGCACGTACGCGCATTTTAATGTGCGACCACCAATTTCTTGACCGCTATCCGCTTGTTTTTTGAAAAAAGGTTGATGTAGTACATTCCATTAGGCACTTCTTCTACATTGAGTTTTATTTCCCCCGTTTTCTTGACTTGATGGATTTGAACCGTCTGGCCAAGTGTATTTGATAGTTCTAATCGCAGCAATTGTTGAGTTGAGGAGGGCAATGTCAGGTTGATATTTACCTCCGAACTTGCAGGGTTGGGGAAAACGGTCACAGGCTCTTGCTCGAAAAAAGGCGTAAACACCTGCACCGTTGAATCGCACACCATGTAATCTTCACCTTCTGGCCCTTGGCGGTAATTGGGGAAGTTCGGTATGGTGACAAAATTAAGCGTTGGCAATTTGACCCCATTTTGAACAAAATCACAGGCCGTTCCTTTTTCATTGGGCTGTTTTATGACATGCATAACATCCACCGAATTTGGTGAGGTTATGTATATCCGGCAATCCGGGGCCAATTGACATAGATAAAATGTTGCCCCCAACCATGGTTGAGCCGTTCCATCCCATTCTTCGATAACTATTGCAGACCCTTCGATATCATCTGCCTCCAAATCCAATTGATATAGGTACTTAAAAGTGGTCAGGTACAAAAATCGCGAATTGGGAGAAATTGCGCAACCTCCAAAATTTGTAGAAAACCCCAGTAGGTCGATGTTAATTTTCTTATAATCGGAAAACGTACCTGTATTTCTATCAAAATCAACCATTCTGACCATGTTTTTGGTATTGAACCGGATATATTTTGAGCCATCGGGTGTGAAAACAGCCTGTCCACCACCACTTACAGCCGGGTAGGTTGCTTCGCCAAAAAAACTTTCAATAGTGTCGGCAATACCATTTTGGGTAAGCAAAAAAGAGTAGTATCTGTTTGTCCTGTCTTTTGGGGCAACTACCCACCAATCCTCCCCATTGGCGTGTTTAACTGCGGTCAGCTCACCGCCATTAAGTGAATCAATCATGATAGGGTGGTTTTTCAGCACAACCTCCCCCTCCTGATTATTTTTTTCCATATCAACTATGGAAATGTACAACTTATCGGTTAATACATCAAAAACAGGTTGTTCAACGTATTTTATTCCCTCATGAAAAATCATGTATTTTTTTTTGCTTTTGGGAATCGGCAACGTCAAAATACTTTGAGGCCCCGCAGAATATGTACCGTATTGACATTTCAGGTTATGTACCGGGCCAGGATTTATGTTTTCGCCATTTTTCATTATTCCATCCAAATTAGTGGAAATATCACAGCCATTGGAATAAAACTGGATCGCCCCAAGAGAATCGCTTATTACGGTATTGACCCAGTTAAAATCCATATGCATTGGCTTATTGACAACATTGACAGGGTTGTTCGTGAAATCAAATAATGTTCCACCATATATTGGGTTTGAGCCAAAACTATCATATCCCATAACCCAGTTATAGTCATGTTTTTGTGAAAACACTTGACTCAAGGAAAAAAAGATTGAAAGGAGAAATGAAAATTTGTACATTTTAAAAAAGCAAATAACGGAGTCATGGATTTGATTCATGACCCCGTTATGTCCAACAATTAATTACCTGACCACAAGAATTTTTCTTGACTTTGATAACGACAAATTAAATTAGTATCGCATATAGTAAAAAAGTTGTTTCTTGAGTTTGATAACGACAAATTAAATTAGTATCGCATATAGTAAAAAAGTTGTTTCTTGAGTCAAAATCCATCAAGCAACAAAACATGAAATACACAGAACGAGTAGTCAGAAATGAAATCATTTTGAAGCTTTCAAAGGCCGGTT
>JANOQP010000539.1:0-3265 GCA_031414895.1 Saprospirales bacterium | reverse complement strand
CGACCTTTCGGCGGCGACGATTTCGGGGTACAACGCCACGCAATCCGTTTCCATCAACAATTTGAGCATCCCGAGCGGCACGCACTACATTTATTTGAGTGCAAAAGGCGCGGCTGCAGGGACGTTCAACAACCAGGCGAACTTCACCGTCAGCGGCGGCGGTTCGTACCAATCCGACGACCCGCGCCTTTCCGGCGGTGCCAACCCGACCCCTGTCGTGCTGACCGTGCCGGACCCGGAAGCGAACTTGCTGGTGACGAAAACCGTGGACAAGTCCGCCGTTTATCAGGACAGCACCATTATTTACAGTTTTTCGGTGAAAAACAATGGCGCATCGCCGGTCAAGACCTTTTTCGAGGACAATTTGACATGGGCAGCGACCTACAAAACGGGCACCCTGACGGGCCTTCCCGGCTCGGCGATGGTCAATGCTTATGCCAACACGGGCAGCCTCATCATCCGCGATTTGACGATTGCGGCGGGCGCGACGACCAATTTTTCGATAAAAGTGAACGTCGGAGACACGCCGAAGGATTCGACCATCATAAACATTGCCTACCTCACGCCCGATGCGACCTCCGGCCACCGCCAAACGCGGTTCAAGTCCGGCGGGGTCAGCACGACCATTTTGGGCAACACGGCCCCGGTCATCACCTCGAACGGCGCGGGCGCGACGGCTGTGATTTCTTTTGTTGAAAACACGCCAATCGCCACTCCCGTCACCGACGTGAACGCGACCGATGCCGACGGCGGCGCGATTGTGTACAGCATCACGGGCGGCGCGGATGCCTCGAAATTTTCGATAAATCCGACGACGGGCGTTTTGACCTTTTTGGCTTCGCCAAATTTTGAATCACCGACCGACGCGAACACCGACAACGCTTATCTCGTGCAGGTCACCGCAACCGACAACCTCGGCGCGACCGACGTGCAGGACCTGACGGTAAATGTTACGAACCAAAACGAACCGCCCGTCATCACGACGAACGGCGGCGGCACGACCGATGATGTTTATGTCCTCGACGGCGGAACTTCCGTGACCGACGTGGACGCGACGGACGTGGACGCGGGCACAACTTTCACTTACACCGTCGGTGGCCCCGATGCTTCGGCATTTTCCATTGATAATAGTGGTGTGCTGGTTTTCACCACCGCACCCGACGGCTCGACCCCGACGGATGCCGACGGCGACAATATTTACGAAGTCAGCGTGACCGTCGGCGACGGCTCGGGCGGCTCGGATGTGCAGACATTTTATGTCCACGTCGTGCCGAACCTGATTTACTGCGGCGACAACTCGGCAATCGTTTTGATTGACAATGTTGAATTCCGCCACACCGGAAACATGACGGCGACCATCACTTTGTCCGGCGCGGGCGACGCGGCTGCCGATGTTTTGGATGCAAATGTTTCGGGCATGGGCGCGATGAAAACATTTGTCCATCCGACCTTGACCATCAGCGGCGCGGGCATCACGCCAGCGACGATGAAGACGATTTTGGAATCCGTCACCTACGCTTCCAATTCGTTGACGAGCGGCAACCGCATGGCGACTTTCACCATAAACAATGGTGCAGCCGTCCAAATCGCGCAACGCCGAATCATCCAGGGCAACACCGCCAGCGGAACGGCCACCCTCGCCGGGACAAAAACCATTTGCACGGGCGGCACGACCAATTTGACCGTGACCGTCGCCGGGGCAACTGGCCCGTTCACCGTCCTTTATTCCGACGGCACGACGACCTCGACGGTGATGAATTACGCCAGCGGCGCGAACATCCCCGTTTCGCCGACGGCCAACAAAACCTACTCGCTCATCATGGTCAGCGACCCGAACGGTTGCTCGATTGGCTCGCTCCTCGGCACGCCGGTCGTGTCCGTTTTGAGTTCTTTGTCAAATACGTTGGCAGTTTCCGATGTCTCGATTTGCGCCCCGGCGACCGGGCCCATCGTTTTGACGGTGACAAATGCCCAAAACGGCATCAGTTATGAACTGAAAACGGCGGCGAACGTCGCCTTTTCCCCAACCATCACCGGGCAGGGCACGGGCGGCGATTTGACTTTCACCATCCCGCAAGCATCCGCACCGAGCACGACGACAAATTACAAAGTCATCGCCACCGGAATCGGCTGCACGTCCACCGACATCACCGACCAAGCGACGGTGACGGTCGAAGGTCCCGTTTCAATCACGACCCACCCAAGCGCGGCTTCGGTTTGCGCTGCCGCAAATGCCTCGTTCACCGTTGCCGGAAATGCCGGGGCGGGCGGTGCTTTGCAATATCAATGGGAGGCAAATTCGGGCGCGGGCTGGGCAGATGTTGCTTCTGCAAATAGCGCGACCCTCAATTTGACGGCGGTCACCGGAGCCATGAACGGACGGCAATACCGGGCGAAAGTCTGGACGGTCGGCTGTTCCACTTGGCTGACTTCCAACCCAGCAACGTTGACCGTCGAAGGTGCTTTGACCGTTTCGACGCAGCCAAATTCGACGGGAACCTGCGGCGGCGGCACGGTGGTTTTCACCGCCGCTTTTGCAAATGCTGGCTCCGGCACGATGACCTATCAATGGCAAAAACGCGATGATTTGCTCTCGCCGTGGACAAATTTGGCGAACGACGCGACCTATTCCAACGTCACGACGACGAGTTTGACGGTCGCGGCAACGCCCGCTTTGAACGGAATGCAATATCGTTTGGTGGCAAAAACCACCGCTTGCACGGCTGGAACGGGGACGAATTTCGCAGTCCTCGTCGTCGAAGGGCCTCTTTCGATTGCGACCGAGCCATCGAGTTTGACAAAATGTTCGGGCGAATCGGCCAATTTCTCGGCAGTCGCGGACAACAACGGCACGGGAACGCTTTCCTACCAATGGTATGAAAAAGTGGGCGCGGGAGCCTGGACGGCCATCACCGACGGTGGTGTTTATTCCGGCGCGACCACCGCGAGCCTCGACATTTCAAATGTGGCGGGCAAAAACGGCAATCAATATAAAATGAAGGCCACCTCGCCGCTCTGCACTTCCGGCATCGAGACGACGGCGGCCACTTTGACGGTCAACGGCACGGTGAACATTTCGGCGCAGCCAATTTCGGTGACAAAATGCGCTGGCACGTCCCACACGTTCTCGGCGACGGCGACGGGCGCGGGCGCACTGACCTATCAATGGCAACTCGACCTCGGCAGCGGCTTCGCCGATATTTCCGGCGAGACCAATTCGAGCCTCGTTTTGGCAGATGTCGCAGGTTTTAATGGCTATAAATTT
>JANOQP010000538.1:0-2916 GCA_031414895.1 Saprospirales bacterium | reverse complement strand
TAACTCATTGATTATCAACACGCAGCAACGCTAACAGATTTTTTTGAAAACGATTCACCAACCTTTTTTTACAATTTTTAAATTTTGAGAATGAAAAATCATCTACTTCTCCTCCTGCTTTTCATGCTGCCCGTCTGTTTGGCCGCGCAAAACGCGTCGGTCAGCGGCACCATCAAGGACGCAAAAACGGGCGAACCGATGCCCGGCGCCACCGTCCAATTGACCCATACCCCCTCGAACACGACCTACGGCGGCACGACCTCCGTGGACGGTTCGTACAAAATCGAGGGGCTGCGCCCGGGCGATGGCTACCGGATCACGGTCTCGTTCACCGGTTTTGAGACCTCCATAAAAGAGGGGCAATCGCTTTCCGCCGGGCAAAATTTCCGGTACGATCTAGGGCTTTCCGATCTCGCAGGGTCCATTGGCGAGGTCGCCATCGTCGGCTCGCGTTTCGACAAACCGCGCTCGAACGTGGACCGCCCCGTGCCGATCGATATCATTTCGCCAAAAGAACTGGCGGCAACGGGCCAGGTCGATCTGGGCCAGTCGATCCACTACACGGCTCCGTCGTTCAACGCGGTCAAATTTGGCATCAACGACGCGGCGCCGTTCGTCGATCCGGCCTCGCTGCGCGGCCTCGGCCCCGACCAGATGCTGGTTTTGGTGAACAACAAACGCCGCCACAAAGTCTCTTTTTTGAGCATCAATGACGGCGTGGGCAAGGGCCAGGCCGGCACCGATATCAACGTCGTCCCGGCCATCGCGCTCAAACGGGTGGAGGTTTTGCGCGACGGCGCGGCGGCCCAATACGGCTCCGATGCCATCGCGGGCGTGGTCAATTTGGTGATGAACAATGCCCCATCGGGCGGTTCCGTGCAGGTCTATACCGGCATCGGCCACACAAAACCGAACCTCGACGTGACCAATACCATCGCCCCAAAAACTGTGAACGACGGCCAGACCTATTCGATCGGGGCAAATTTTGGACTTAAACTCGCCAAAACCGGGTTTTTGAACACCACTTTGACCTATTCGCACACCGAGGGCTACGACCGTTCGGGCACCTACAAAGCGGGCGCGGGCTTTTACGTTTCCGACCCCGTGAAGGACGACAGCATCGTCAAGGCGAACGGCATCGACCTCGACCGGGCCATTTTGGGCGCAGCCGAAAACACGACCTACGGCCTCTTTTTGAACGCCGGGATACCGATCAACTCAAAATGGAACGCCTACGCTTTTGGCGGCTACACCAATAAATACGCCATCACGGGGGTGTTCACCCGCCCGCCGTCGAACAAAAAGCGGCGCGTTTTGGAGATTTTCCCGAACGGCTACAACCCCATCGCGCCCGGTCGTTTTCACGATATCGCCATCACGGCGGGCGCAAAAGGCACGGTCGGCGCGGGCTGGGGACTTGATTTGAGCGTTTCGGAAGGCTCGAACCGCGTGAACTGGACGGCTGAAAACACCGTCAACCCGAGCTTCGGCGCGGATTCGCCTACCGAGTTCAAGATCGGCTCGACACAAGTGACGCAGACCATCGTCAATGCCGACCTCAACAAAACTTTCCGCAAGGACAGCTACCCCAATTTCAGCGTCGCCGCCGGGACCGAGTTCCGTTACGAGACGTTCAAACAGGTGGCGGGCGACCGCGCATCTTGGGATGCCGGCCCGTTGAAGCTCACGACCGACGTTGGATCGAGCGGGCGCGAAGGTTTCCACGAACTTTCGGCGGGCAACTGGAACCGCACGAACATTGGCGTTTATGCCGAGGCCGAGAGCGATCTGACCAAAAACATCCTCCTCGGCGGGGCCGTTCGCGGTGAAAATTACAGCGATTTCGGCGGCGACCTTTCGTACAAACTGAACACCCGCATCCGCATCGCCAACCCGTTCAGCCTTCGCGGCTCGGTCAGCCGGGGCTTCCGTGCGCCGTCGGTCGTGCAGGCCTATTACAGCAATTACGTCAATATTTCGTTCGACAACGCGGGCAACTCGATCATCGCCCCCGTCATTCCGGCCACTTCCGACCTCGCCAAAGTCCTCGGCATCGATGGTTTGAAAAAGGAGACCTCGCTCGATTTTTCGGGCGGTGTCACCTCCAAGATCGGCAACCATTTCACACTCACCGCCGACATCTACCGCATCGACGTGGACAACCGCATCATGCTTTCGGGCGGCATTGCCACAAAGGATTTTCCCCAGTTTGTCGCGGCGGGCTTCCCGCAGACCGCGAACGTTTTTGTCAATGCGCTCGACACCCGCACGAACGGTTTTGAGGCCGTCGCCAATTACCACAACCGCATCGGGACGCACTCGAAATACGCCATCAACCTCGCCTATTCGTCGATGGAAACCAAGGTCCGCGAGAACCGCAAAACGAGCACGGGCATCGAAGTGGTCAATGCCGCCGCCGCCCTTTACTTGACGAAAGGCTCGCCCATCAACAAGTTCATCGGCTCGTTCAGCTATGACTACAAAATGGTCGGCATCACGTTCCGCGCCTCATATTTTGGCGAAGTCCACGACCCGTTGGCCACGCTGGCCGTCGCGCCAACCGACCCGGATGCGATCAAATACCAGGTTTTTGCCGGAAAAACACTTTATGACATCGCGCTTTCGGTCCGCCCGATCAAGTCGCTGTCCATCGCGTTCGGCGTGAACAACTTGACGGACGTTTATCCAGACCTTTTGGAAAAAACACAAACGACGAACGAAGTCGTCTACTCCCGCCGCACCAATCAGTTCGGCACGCAGGGGCGGTTTTTGCACCTGACGGCGAATTACAGTTTTTGATTTACCCGCTCATGTTGCACAATTTCAGCCCCAGCGGGGCGAGATGTTGATAGAATTTTGGTTCGGAATTATCTACTAATCGGGAGGATGCCCTGCCAGAAAAGGGCGGCCACAAGG
>JANOQP010000537.1:0-2128 GCA_031414895.1 Saprospirales bacterium | reverse complement strand
CCGGCACGGCGGGTAAAAGACCTCTCACCGGAGCTTTTCAAAGGGCAGATCGAGCGGATCGCCAATAATTATTTGATGTATTCGGGGTGGTTTAAATAGGTTCGGGCAAGGAAATGCGCCCAAACAAAAAACGGAACAGCCCAATTTGGACTGTTCCGCTTGATTTTTGAACAAGGGCCATGAAATTTTACGGCCAAATGCCCAGTGCCGTATAATCCCCTGCGATTTTTTTCAACGAACAGACAAACGCCGCCGTCCGCATGTCCGGGATCTTCGGGTTTTCGTTCATCGTGTCGCGGATGTTCTTGTAGGCGATGCACATCGTGTCCTCGAGGCCGGAATTGACCAAAGCGACCTCGTCGCCGCCCTTCGTGACGAAGTCGCGGGTCTTTTGGTCGACCGGTTTGCCCGTCGTTTTTTCGATCAGGTCCACGATTTTTTCGTAGGTATTGTGCTGGAAACGGTTTTCCAAGCGGCCCAAACGGTGGTGCGACAGGTTTTTGAGCCACTCAAAATAGGAGACCGTCACGCCGCCCGCGTTGATGTAAAAATCGGGCAGGACGATGACCCCATTTTTGACCAAGATGGCATCGCCTTCGGCGGTCACAGGGCCGTTTGCGCCCTCGGCAATGACCTTTGCGCGAACCTTCCCAGCATTTTCATGCGTGATCTGGTTTTCGAGCGCGGCGGGGACGAGGACATCGCATTCCATTTCGAGGGCCTCGCTGATGCCCGAAAGTGTTTTCGTGCCCGGAAAACCGAGGATGGACCCCGTTTTTTTGCGGAACGCGAGCAGGTCCTCGATGTCGATGTCCGCGCCCGAAATTGCGCCCTCGCGCTCGGCGACGGCAATGATCTTGAAACCGCCCTCTTTTTGCGAGATCAAGGCCGCGTTGGAGCCCACATTGCCCATGCCCTGCACGACCATTGTTTTGCCCTTCGTGCCCGTCTTCATTTTGGCTTTTTTCATCATATCCCCATCGTTGAGGAGCTCGCGGATGCCATAATATACGCCGCGCCCGGTGGCCTCGGCGCGGCCCCGGATGCCGTTTTGGGTCACGGGCTTGCCGGTCACGCAGGCGATGCCGTCAATATCGCCATGTTTGAGGGCCTGATAAGTGTCCATGATCCAGGCCATTTCGCGCGGGCCGGTGCCATAATCGGGCGCGGGAACGTCGATGCCGGGGCCGATAAAATTTTTGTGGACCAGTTCGCTCGTGTACCTGCGGGTGATCGCTTGCAATTGCCACTCGGTATAGTCCGCCGGGTTGATCTTGATGCCGCCCTTCGCGCCGCCGAACGGCACATCGACGAGCGCACATTTGTAGGTCATCAGCGAGGCGAGCGCCATCACCTCATCTTGGTCGACCGACATCGCATAGCGGATGCCGCCCTTCGTGGGCAAACGGTGGTGCGAATGCTGCACCCTGTACGCCTCGATGACCTGATAATCGCCATTTTCGGCGCGGATGGGGAACCGGATCTGCAAGACGAGGTTGCAGGCTTTGATTTGCTCGACCAGCCCCTTCGGAATGTCCGTAAAGCTGGCAGCCTTGTCAACGTAGTTTTCTACGCTGTTGAAAAAAGAGATTTTACCGCTCATTGTTCTGGAAAATTTGGTGCTCTATTTTGGTTAGTTTGCTGTCCAATCGCCAGAGCCAGACGACGAGACCCAGAAATATCATCACGATCACGGCCACGACAACATAGATCTTGCCGGTCTGCCGCATGAAATCTTGCGCTGGCGCGGTGTTGGTCTGCGATTCGAGCCGGAGCAAAGGTAGCCAGAGCAACAAAACCAAAGCCACGATTTTTCGGTTTTCAAAAAATTTCATGTTCCGAAGTAATTGATTTTTTTGAACAATATTGGGTTTGGGGCAAAGCCATTTTTTGAGGGCGCAAAAACGGAAGGTCAATGCTGCCCGGTTTTTTCACAAAAAATAGACGTGGCGAAGGAAATGCAATTTGTTGGTTTTCAAGCCCATCATTTTTGTTTTTCCGTTTTTTCAAAACAGCCCGCTCCGAAAGATTTGAACCGTCCACTTTTTATTAAAACACAGCGGAAACGGAGGGTTTCACAGAGGTTCACAGGGCAAAGTAATTGCTCAAACGATGTGAACCTCTGTGA
>JANOQP010000536.1:0-1513 GCA_031414895.1 Saprospirales bacterium | reverse complement strand
CGAAGGCCAAGCCCGATGCTTTTTTGCACTATGCCGAGACGTTGATGAGCAACGGAAATTACGACCGCGCCCGCAATTTTTTCCAGCAATATTTCGAGCTCGAACCGCTCGACTCGACCGGGTTTTGGATGGCGCGGAACTGTGCGCTCGTGTCGGAAATTCGTCCCTATTTTTCGTGGATCTCGATGGAGGAAATGCCTTTTAACACCGAATCGGACGACAATTCGGCCATTTTTTGGCGCGGCGGCGTGGTTTTTACGTCCGACAGGCCGGGCGGCTCCGCGATTTTGAAGCAAAAGGCGGGCTGGACTGGCCGTGATTATCTCAAACTTTGGTGGGTGAAATATGGCGACGACGGCCGGTTTGGCGAACCTAAAAGTTTCAGCGGTCGACTCAATATTTTGAACAAGAACACCGCAAACGCATCCTTCACCGCCGACGGGAAACAGGTTTTTTTCACCCGCAACGCCGATTTCACGGGAAAGGACAACACGCTCAATCTGCAGCTTTTTTCCGCCGAAAACACGGGCGGCAACCGTTGGAAATCGGGCGAAACGCTTTCTTTTTGCACCCCGGAGATCAATTATATGCACCCTTCGGTCTCGCCGGACGGTTCATGGCTCGTTTTTTCGAGCAACAAAAACGGCACGATGGGCGGTTTCGACCTTTGGTTTTCAAAGAAAAAAACGGACGGGAACTGGTCGCGCCCCGAAAATCTGGGACCCACGATAAACACTTCCCAGCACGAAGGTTTCCCGTTTATCGCGAGCGATGGGCGGCTGTTTTTTTGTTCAAAAGGGCTGCCCGGCTTCGGCGGTTTCGACATTTTTGTTTCCCAAAAGGACAGTTTGACGGGCAGTTGGGCGGCCCCAAAAAACCTTGGCCGACCGATAAACGGCTCGCACGACGACCTCGGTTTTTCGCTCGCGCCGAACGATTCCATCGGTTTTTTCACCAGCTCGCGCAACGGTGACGACGACGATATCTACCTTTTTTGGATGGGCGAAAAAAAGGTCTTCCCGCAGGTGAAAACAGCCGAAGAAGTGGTCGTCGAAAATGAAACAGAAGAACCACAAGTTGTTGAAAATCAATCGGTTGCACCCGATTTTTTTACAAATAACCTCGATTCGCTCGCCCGGTTTTTGGCCCAAAAACAGACCATTGAAAAACAGGTTTTTCTCCTCGAAAAAATACAATTTGATTCCCCGACGGCCATATTCCCCGATTCCGCGTCAATGGCGGTTGAACTTGAAAAATTGAAAAATTTGCTCCTCGAAAACCCGCTTTTAAAAATCAAAATCCAATCGCACACAGAAATTTTCCCGAAAGAAAAACTGGGCCAAAAAATATCGACCGACCGCGCCGTTTTTTTGCAAAATAAATTGGTCGAAATGGGCGCACCCGCCGACCGGATCTGGGCGCGGGGTTTTGGTTCAAAAAAACCGCTCGTGCCATGCCCAAAACCGGGCGATTGCCCGCCCGAAATTTTATCGGCCAACCGCCGGGTCGAAAT
>JANOQP010000535.1:0-4368 GCA_031414895.1 Saprospirales bacterium | reverse complement strand
CGCAGGCCGAGGCCGAGGTGCTTTTGAGCGATCAGGCGCTTGCCGAAAAATTCCCCGAACCGCTCGCCCTGCCCGCCGGGTTCACCGATTTTGACGCGCTCATCGAGCTGCGCGACGAGGCCGTCGAGGTGGGCGAGGCCGTTTTTTCACACCTTATATATATGTTCAAAAACGGGCAGTACTGGGGGTACGATGGGCTGACCTATAATTTGGTCGTGCAGCCCGGCCCACTGTCGCGAATGTCCGTCGATTTTTCGCCTATCGGACAGGTCGATGCTGCTTTTGTTGACGCGAAAAACCGGGCCTGGATCGTGGCTGGCGAGACGTATTTCATGCGAGAAACGGGGGCGAAAATTTGGAAAAAATCCGACAAAAAGTTCGGGGCGGTCGTGACCAATTTTGCCGCGCCGGAGCAAATTGATGCGAGTTTTGTCGATTCGGAGGGAAAAACCTACCTTTTTTGCGGAAATCAATACGTCCGATATTCCAACGGTTACGAAACTGCGGACGAAGGTTACCCGAAAACCATCCGCGAAAACTGGAAAAACGAGGGACCAAACGCCGCGCTCCCAATGGCCTTTCAATCGAAGATCGATGCCGCTTTTGAGGGCGCGGACGGGACGGTGTTTTTGTTCCGGCGCAACACGTTTGTGCGCTCGACGGACTATTCAACAGCCCTTCCGATCAACGAATTTTGGGGCAAGATCAAAAATAATTTCACCGATGCCCGGCGGATCGATGCCGCATTTTCCGCCGATGGGACGACGTTTTTATTTGCCGGAAACCAGGTCATGCCCTGTTCCGACAGCCTCGAAAACACGGGCGCGGTGGGCATGGACGGCAGCCCGGGCGCGCTCGAAAACTTCCTGCCAAACCTGCCCGAGGTTTTTGAAAATGGGCTGGACGCGGCCTTTTGCCAAAACGAAAACGCGGCGGTTCTGCACCTTTTCCGCGACGGCGAATACCTTCGATATTCAAAAAACGAGGTCGCCGCGAACCCCGACCCGCACCTGAAAACGGAAAAAACCGCCGAAAAATGGGGCAAAACCCAAAACCCGCTCGCCGAAACCGGGCTGGTCGATGCCGCTTTTGTGGGCCTCGACGGCAAGACGTATTTGTTCAGCGGCGGGCATTATTATCGGTATTCGGGCAATTCGTACGCGGAGGTTGATGAGGGTTTTCCGCGCAACATCGCCGCAGATTGGGGCGGCCTCGGCAAGATCGACGCTGCTTTTGTCCTCGATGGGAAGATGTATTTGTTTGAGGCCGGGCCGGCGGGCGAAAGTTTGTACGTCCGGTATTCGACCCGCGATTACGCGAAGCCGGACGAAAATTACCCGAAGCCCGTGGCCGACAATTGGTGGAACCTCCCGACCGACCTGATGGATGCCGGTTTTGGGCGGCCCCACGCGGTTTTTGTCGCGCCGGACGGGAAGACCTACCTTTTTAAGGACGAAAATTTCTGCACGTTCAGCCATTTGGAGCGTTGGTGGTCGGCCCCGCTCACGATTTCGGAGCATTGGAACAGCCTCACTCTGCCGTCCGTTTCGGCAGCTTTTCATGGGAAGGACGGAAAAACCTACGTTTTTTCATCCAGCGAACGCATCCGCGAAATGGAAACGCGGACGGCTGGCGGGCCTCGAAATGTTGCGGCGCAATTCGTCCGGTATTCAAACAACCAGCTCGACAAAATTGACGACCGTTTCCCAAAATCGACACAAAGTTTTTGGGGGAAATTGGAGAACAATATCGCCAAAACTGGGAGAGTAGATGCCGTTTTGCCCGTCCCGGTTTTTGAAAACAAGGCCCGGAAACTTGGGGAAAGTGTTCCAAAAAGCATCACTTATGTTTTCAGCGGCAGCCAATTTTATCGGTACACGGATGCCGATTTTGACCAACCGGGCGGCGGTTTTCCATTCGCGGACATGGGCTATCCGCGCCAAATTAAAACGTCGTTGAAGCTCGAACCGGGCTTTCAAAACCTCGAAATGGCGTTCGATTCCGGCATCGACGCGGCCTTTTCGGACAGCCGGAACATCTATCTTTTTAAGGACGAAAAATGGGCCGTCGTGTCCGATTCGCTGCAAAAACAGTATGAATTGGGCGATATTTCCACCAAAACGGCCTTTATCGACGGCGGTTCGGTCTATCTTTCGACGGGCGAAAAGTGGCTCAAAATGAACGCGCTCGAAACTGCGCGGCGCAAAACAGGGGACGATATTTTGCCGCCGTCGCTGCGCGAAGCCCCTGTGGATTATCAGAAAAACATCGATTCCGTGCTGCACGGGGCGGATGGGAACACCTATATTTTTAAGGGCAAAAATTGTTACAATATGCTCCTTGGGCGAGCCTATCCGTCGGGCGAGGAATGGGGCCGCGGGCGCAATCAAATTTTTCAAAACAATCGCGTCGATGCGGCTTTCACGGCTGCGGACGGGCGCGTTTTTGTGTTCAGCGGCGACCAGTTTTTCACTTATTCGCCCGAAAAAAGGGCGGCGGGCGCGGCATTTCCGGGACTTGCGGACGACGGGCCGAAGTTGATCTCAGAAAATTGGGGCGGGTTTTCGGGGGTCAAATTGGCGTTCATGAAGGGCGAAAAAACCTTTGTTTTTGAAAAGCCCGATGCGGCGGGACGGATGCGCTATCTGTGTTTCGCGGGCGAAAATTATGCACAACCGGAGGCAGGCTACCCGAAGACGACGGACGGGAAATGGTCGAATTTTTACGAAAATTGGGGGCAAATACCCGCTGAATATGCGGATGCGGGCTTCGACGACGTGGAAGCCGTGCTTTTGGAGGGCGACAATATTTTCTTCATCAAGGGCCGCGAGTTTGTCCAATACAACGAGGCGGAAAAACATTGGTCGTACCAAAAACCGCTCGACCGGGCATGGCGCGATATGCCGTTCAACGGGACCAATTTTGAGAAAATCCGGGCGGCCTTCACCGGGTCGGACGGGCGGGCCTACTTTTTTTCGGACGAATCTTTTGTGGCCTATCACTCGGGCCAAATTTTGACGGAAAACGGCGCGGCGATCCGCCCGATCCGCGATTCGTGGGGCATTTCCGACAACCGTTTTTTGCTCGACAGCCATGTGGACGCAGCTTTTGTGGCGGGCGATGGGGCAACTTTTTTGTTCTCAAAAGACCAATATGCCCGGTATACTTCGGCAAAATATCGGTTCATGGACGACGGCTATCCGCGCCAGATTGTCGGCGAACTCCGAAAAGAGGCCGTTTTTGCGAACCTGCCGGAGACTTTTGATACAGAAATGACCGCGCTTTTTGCCGCTGGAAATTCGATAAAAGCGGTCGTCGCGAACGGTCGGAACATCTACATTTTCAGCGGCGGCGGTTTTCAGGTTGTCTCGAAAACGGGGGCGGCGGCCTACCCCATCGCCCTTTTGGGGAAAATCAGGAACAATATTTTCGCGGAAAATTTTGTCGATGCGGCGTTCACCAGCGCGGCTGGCAAGACCTATTTGTTTTCGGGCGACCAATATTTCAGGTATTCCGGCGCGGATTATTCGCTGGCGGACGAGGGTTTCCCGAAAAATATCGCCAAAAACCTGTCGAACGAGCTGGGCCTCGCCGATTTCCCGGCAAGTTTCAACCTCGGCATCGACACGGTCTTTACCGGAACGGACGGCATTTTGTATTTTTTCAAAAACAAAAACTGGTATTCGCCGGGCCTCGGCGAGCAACCGATCGCCGGAAAATGGGGCGTCGCGCGGAATATTTTCCTCGAAAACCGGAGGCTCGATGCGGCTTTTTTTGCGCCCGACGGGAAGTTTTATGCGTTCAAAAATGACCAATTTATCCGCTATTCAGATTTTGAGAACGGGTTTGCGGACGCGGGCTTTCCTCTAAAAATAAAGGACAATTGGGGCAACCTGCCCGCCGGATTTGAGTCCGGCATCGATGGCGCGTTCACGTTTGACGGGCGGGCGTATTTCACGAAGGGCGACGAATATGTGCGCTATTCGCGGCGCGATTTCCGGGCGATCGATGCCATTTATCCCCAAAAATTCGTGAACCGGTTTGGGCCGTGGGCCGATTTTTTGCTCGGCGACCTGCGGGCGATGTCGCGTTTCAAAAAATTGCAGGACGAATTTGGCGGCGGCGAGCATTCCCTGACCGACCTTTTGCACCCGTCGCTGGTCAAGAACAGGCCGCACGAAATGCTCGCCGAGATGTTCGGCTGGGACATCGACGAGATAAAATGGCTCAAACGGCACCATGTTTTCCTCGCGGACGCGCCACTTTTTGAGGTCAATTTCGACCTCGAATCCATCCTGAAAATGGGCGAGATCTTCGCGGTCGCGGAAAAATTGGGGCAGCCGCCGTCCATTATTTTTGGTGAAATTT
>JANOQP010000534.1:0-8812 GCA_031414895.1 Saprospirales bacterium | reverse complement strand
CCTGCTTTACTATTCTTTAGACAGGTCAAAGACCTGCCGACGGTACGTTTCGGGTCGCAGACCCTCACGAGCGAGACCTGCAAACGGTACGTATCGGGTCGCAGACCCTCACGAGCGATTGCGCCAATCGGCCCCGTCTATTTGATCTCCAAATTGTCCAAAAAGACCGGGTTCGCGTGCGGGTTCATCAAATAGATCCCGATTTTGTCCGTCGGCGATTTGGGTGCGGGCATTTTTTCCAAAAGTTTGTAGCTGCGCCATTCGCCGTGGGCGGCGCGGAGGTCTTGTTTCAGTTCGCGGCAACGCCAAACATGGACCTCGCCGCCCGCCGTTTCCATTTGGAAAACGAGCGAGGCCGCCGATTGGTCGGTCGTGTCCGGCTGGCAGATGTCGAACGAAATGATGAAATCGCGGTCAATCTTAAAATCGCCCGCGCGACCCGTCAGGCTGGGGGAAAAGACGTATTTTCCGTCCAATTTTAGGCAGTTTCGGCCATTTTGCAGCGCGCCGAACGTATCGAGCGGGTTATGCAAAAGTTGGCCGCCGACCCCGGCCTTTGTCGAATCGACATAAAAAACGCGGATTTTGTGGCCATCGTCCCATCGGTTGCGGCCCGAATCGAACACGCCGCGCAGCATCAGCCGCGGGTCGTTTTGCAGTTTTTCGTACGAAAGTGTCCACATATTTCCCATGTACCAATCATCGAAAATGACGATGCTGTTTGCGGGAAGTGCCTCCCCGGAAAAAACCTGTGCCGGGCGGCGCGACACATTTTTATCGAAATAATCGAGTTCGAGGGCGCGGTGGATGTCGGGGTGCCCTGCATAGATTGGCCGGCCCGACAGGTCTGGAAAATCGCTTTTTATGGCCTTTGCGGCGTTCGCGATGGCCAATTGTTGGGTCGTCGGACCAAATTCATATTCCCAGCTCATCCGTTTGTACGTCCTCGAAGGGATGAAAATTGCCAGCCCGGCCACGATTGCCAGTTGCGCCCGTCGGTTTTTTATCAATAAAAAAACGGTCGCGAGAAGCCGGTTTGTGCCGATCAGGCAGATGATCAACAGGCAGGGCATGATGCCTAGGAAAACGCGGAGCAGGCCGTATGAATTGAAGATACCGAGCGCCCAAAATATCGAATGGGCGACCAAAAACGCCAAAAAGAAGCCGTGGATAAGCCACGCCTCGTCGCGGCCAATACCGGGTTTTAGCCATTTTTTTGTCAAGATCAATCGAAAAAAGGCATCAAACAGCCCAATTACGAGCAAAACGGTCAGTGTCGAGCCGATAATCAACGGCATTTTTTCGACATAGTGCAGCCACGGGCCGCTGCCATAATCGGAATTGGAAAGGTTGGCGTAAGGTATCTGCGTGATCACCCAAAATGGGTCGCCGTTGTGCCAATACAGGCCCGCGAGGCTGACCAAAATATGCCCGGCGGCCAACATCGGCAGCCACCGCCAATGGCCGCGCAGCATCATATATATAACGAGTGGGCAAAAAATGATCAGCCCTTCCGATCGGACGAGCGGCAGGAACGACCACAAAAAATAGGCCCACCCGACGCGCCCGCGCAACAACAAGAGCATCGGCGCGGCGAGCCAAAAGGCGAACAATGGCTCGGTCAGCCCGGAGTTGGTGTGCGTCAGGTTCATCGGGGCGGCGAGGCTGAAAATAGGGAGCAGCCAGGCGTTTTTGAGGTCTAAATGCCGCGCGATCTTGCCCAAGACCCAAATTTGGCCCGTCAAAAGAAGTACGTTCAGGACTTTTGCGCCGACAAATCCCATTTGGGCAAATGGCGCGGCAATCATCACATAAATTGGCTTTGCCCAATGGTCGAAGAAATTTTCGGGGTGCTCAAAGGCATAACGCGCGAACAAATAATGCTGCACGCTGTCGCCGTCGTCGCCCGTGCCAGATGAGCAAATGGCAATCGCCACGAGGATGATCCCGGCGGCAACGGTCAAAAGATCGTACGCCTTTTTTTCACTAAAAATCATCTAACAATGTCATTTTGAAAACTCCTGAACAACCGCTGTCGCCCCCGCGTCCTCTATTTTTTTCAAAAAATTCAACTTGAAATATTCGCCCCGCGTCCATTCATCGACCCCGGAAAGGTAATTTGGGCTGCCCGGGTTGCCGCTCGTGCCGCCGGGGATGACGGCCTGCGCGACCGGCCCATCGGGCGAAAGCTCGACGATCATCCGCCACGATGGCCCGGCGATTGGGGTCACCGCGTTCAAAATGCCGCGTTGGCCGCCGACTTTGACATTTTTTAGGCCAAAACCGGGAACCCGGCCAATATGGCGGATGCTGGTCCCCTTGAATTTGTAGAAAGCGAGTTCGCCCGTGACCAGCTTGAGGGCGGCCTCGGCGACGATTTTTTTGAACGACAAATTGGCGATGGCGCGGGCGTTTTCCCGGTCGGGCGTGGCGGCGAGGTCGAACCATTTTGAGGTCGTGTCGCGCTGCAAAAATTGGATGAACCGCCAGTCCTCGGGCGTGGCCAGCTCCTTTTTGTCGGCCTCTATTTTGGTGAAAAACTCATCCCAGGTTTCGTGATAAAACTGGTCGTACCACATCGAAAAGAGGGTCGGCTCTGTTTTTTCTGCAGAAAAATTGAAGTCCCACGCGGCCAATTGGTCAGCGGCGGTTTTTTCGGCGGCACTTAACTCGTTGATGTTCAACAGTTTGAGCATAGCGGGGAGGGCATCAGCGGCCTTGACGGAATAAATGTCGTTTTGGATCGCCTTCATGTCGTCGGCGGTCGCGGAGTCTATTTTTTCGGCCAGTTCGTGGAGCCGGCGGCTCCGGAAATGCTCAAAATCCGCGCCCCACAAAAAATACGGGTACGACGGCGGCGCGGGGTTTTGGTTGGCCGAGCCGACCCATCCGCGTGACGGGTTTTTCTGGAACGGCATCTCGTGGAACGGGATGAAGCCCTTCCAATTGTTGTTCGAAAGGCTGCCGTCCTGTGCGCGGCGGCCCTGCCCGGGCGATTTGATGGGCGTTTTCCCGGTCGGGCGGATGGCGATATCGCCGTCGGCGGACGCGAAAACGTAGTTTTGGGAGGGCGAATCAAAACTTTTCATCGCCTCGACATAATCATCGATGTTTTTCCCGGCCATCAGTTTTCGGAAAGTGGCCATGATGCACACGTCCGGTCGGTCAATTGGGAGCCAGCGCATGGCCTGGTCGCGGTGCAGGTCGCCCGGTTCTTCGGAGGCGATCGGGCCCCAAACGGTCCATTTTACGGTCTCGATGATGGGTTCTTTGCGGTTTTTGACAAAAATAGTATCGGTTTTCAGCTCCACGCTGCGCGGCTGACCATCCAAAATGTATTGCGTGTGCGCTCCGTCGGCCCATTTTATGGTGTACCAATCGAGGACATCGTAGCCAGTGTTCGTCTGCCCCCAGGCGATTTTTTCGTTGAAACCGATGACAATCCCGGGGCAGCCGGGGAGGGAAACGCCGTATGCGTTCGTGCCGTTCGCGTTGATCTGTACCTCGAACCAAGTGCTGGGCAGCGAGAGGATCAGGTGCGGGTCGTTGCACAAAATGGGGTTGCCGGAGCGCGTTTTTTTGCCGGAAAAGGCCCAGTTGTTCGAGCCAATCCCCGATGGTTGCTTTTCGCAAAAATCCTGTGGAACATTGAGGCGGTGACTTGAAGTCACCGCCTCAATTGGGACAATTGGGGCATTTTTTTCGAGAAGGCCCATCGATTCGGGCGAACTATTGGCCGGATTTGTGGTCAAAACGCGCTTCGAGAGGTCGGGCTTGATGCCCTTCCATTGGCCGTTGTCGGGCATGATGGGCACCTGCTTTGGGTCGAAATCGGGGAAAAGCTCCCGCGCGGTCGCCTCCCCAAACGCTGCGACCGTGTTCGACATTTCGGTGTCCTCCTCGCGCATCGAGAGACTTTCGGCCATGTTCTTTGCGCAGATCGCGGATTTGAGCGGTGTCCATTTTTCGGGCAAAAAACCGAGCAATTTGTACTCGACGGGCAGGCTTTTTTCGTCGATGGTGGCCAAAAACGCATTCACGCCTGCCGTGTACGCCTCAATGATGGGCCAATCCTCTTTGCTCTGTTTCCAAGTTTCGAGCATATTTTGGCTGGCCGTCAAGAGGCCGATATGTTTTGCGTTTTGGTCTGCCCTGATGGTGCGCTCGCCGAGCACCTCGGAAAGCCGTCCGGCCCCGCGCCGCGAAGAGAGGTCCATCTGAAAAAGGCGGTTTTGGGCATGGACAAAGCCCTGCACCATGGCTGCATCCTCGGCGTTTTCCGCGAAAATATGCGGCACACGGCGGTCGTCGTATGCGACTTTGACCGCGCCTTTCAGCCCCGCAATCTTCGCGCCGATGGGCAAAAACCCGGTTTTCGGCTCCGAATTTTGCCAAAGCCCGGTGAACGGGTTGAGGAAATCGCCGAGCGGCGGGAGGTTTGCGCCTTTTACGGGAAAGGATGTATGGAGTGCCCAAATCAGGCCAAACGTGGCCAAAAGAGCCGAAGTCAATCTTAAAAGTGCCATTTTTCGTAAAATTTTCGGCGCGAAAGTAGCTGGCCCACTTTGGCGAACGCCCTATGGGCGCCCCTTTTTTTGTGAAAAACTGGCGATGAGCGATTTTTCGCGATTTTATTAAAATTTTCCAGCAAAACCTTTTCACGGTTCAAAGTTTTGGCATACCCTTGCAGCAAGTAGTTTTTGTGTTTATTTGTTTGGGTTAGAGTCCCTCGTTGTGTCGCAGCGAGGGATTTCTATTTTTAGGCCAAATGCAGGTTCGGCCACAAAATCAAAATCGGGACGTTGTAGTTTTGGGCCGGGTTGTGCGCCTGCATTTGAATTTACCATGAAAAAGATAGACAAGCTCTTGCTCAAAAGCTTCATCGGCCCGTTCGCCGTGGCCTTTGGGATTGCACTTTTTGTGCTGATCATGCAGTTTTTGTGGCTCTATATCGACGAGATCGCGGGGAAAGGGGTCTCCATTTTTGTCATGTTCGAGCTGTTGGGCTATTTGAGCATCTCTGTTTTCCCGATGGGGCTTGCCATCGCAACGCTCATTTCGTCGGTCATGGTGATGGGCGGTTTTTCGGAACGGTACGAGCTTTCGAGCATGAAATCGGCGGGCGTTTCGCTCATGCGGGTGATGCGGCCGCTGGCCCTGACGGCGGTCGGCGTGGCCATTTTTTCGTGGATTTGCAGCAATTATTTGATCCCGATCGCGAACCTCCAATTTAAGACGCGGCTCTATGATATCCGCAAGCAAAAACCCGCGCTGACGCTCGAAGCGGGCGTTTTCAACGAGGATTTTCGCAATTTTTCCATCCGCATCGGCAAAAAATCGAAAGATGGCGAGACCATCGGCAACATCATGGTCGACGACGCGAGCCAAACTTCGCGCAACGAGTTCAGCCAGATCTTGGCCGATAGCGGTCGGATGTTCACCTCGGCGGACAAGCGGTTTTTCGTCATGGACCTTCATCGCGGGACGCAATACCAAGCTCCAAACCCGACCGCCGGGAAACGAAAATACCCGTTCACGCGCACCAATTTTGCGGCCTACCGGAAGGTCTGGGACATGAAGGAATTTGACATGAGCGCGACCGATCCCAACGCATTCAAGGAAAACCGGACGATGCTCTCGATGGCCCAACTGCGCATCCGAGTCGATTCGCTCAACTTCCAAATGGAGCTTGGCCGGAAGGACATCCAAAAGGATTTGACCCGGATCTTTAACAAAAAAACGGTCGCGGCAACCCTGCACAGCAGCCAAAACACGGATTCGCTCATCCTCGAAAACGCGAAAAAACGGATCGAGCAACCGCCCGTGCCGGTCGAAAAAAAGCAGCTGCCCGCCGACGACCCAAAACCGTCCGCCGTCCGTCGTCCGCCAATCGCCGTTGACCGTCCGCCGCCCGCCGTCGACCGGATGTCGCGGACGGAGGAAATGAAAAAGAGGTTCGCCCAAAAATTCGGGGAAAAACTTTCCGGGACGCAAAATCCGAACGAAAGCGCAGCGTCCGGCGAACCGCCGAAGGCCGAAAAAAAACCGGTCGCGCCGCCCAGTTCAACGCCAAAAACAGCAGCCGCGCCCGACAAACAGCCCCAAAAAAACGAGGTCAAACCGCCTCCCGAGGGCCGTGTCCCGGGGCCGCCATATTCCGAGGAGGAACTTGGCGCGATGCCCGTGCAAGATTTCAAGACCCCTGTTTCCGACACTATTATCTGGCTCAAAACCTTCCCGGTGGCCAACCAGATCAGGCTCCGCCAATCGGCCTCGACGCTCCTCAACGGGGCAAACACACAGCTCCTCGCCCGTGTCCGCAGCAACGAAAGGTATGAGGAGGAAATGATCAAAACAGCTTATGAGTTATATCTAAAGTATTGTTTTGCCATGATTTGCGTCGTTTTTATGTTCATCGGCGCACCGCTCGGGGCTATCATCCGCAAGGGCGGTTTCGGTTATTCGGTCGTGATCGCGATCTTCTTTTTCATGGTTTTTGTCACGCTATACATCACCTGCCGCAAGCTCGCCGAAACGCACACGATGACCCCTTTTTGGGCGGCCATGACCCCGTGCATGGTGCTGGCCCCGGTCGGGCTTTGGCTGACGGTAAAGGCGAGGAACGATTCGCAGGTGTTCAATTTGGAGCGGTACGAGCGGTTTTTCCGCATGGTCGGGGAGATGTTCGTGGCGGGATTCGGGCGGATGCGGAAGGCGAAAATGGGGGAGGGGGCTCAAAATAAAATGGACGGGGCTTGAAATAGGGCAACAGTCCGGTCATAAAATCCAAACAAAAAAAAACCGCACCCGATTGCTCGGGGGCGGTTTTTTCATTGTGCTCAAAATCGGGTCCGCTTATTTCACGATGACCAACCCTTTCGTCACCGAGAATTTTCCGCTCGAAAGCTGATAGGAAAGCACCGACGAGGCCGCTGGCAACATCGCCCGGTCGACCGAAATGACGTGGTAGCCTTTGGCAAAATTGCCGGCCCGATCGAGGACGGGTTTCCCGGTCTGGTCAAAGATCCGGAGCGTCGTTTCCGCGGCCTCCGGGAGGTGGAAGCGGATGGACGTTTTCTCCACAAACGGATTTGGCTCGTTTTGATAAAGCTCGAAACCGACCCCCGAAACCTGTGCCCCGAGTCCGTTGCGGAAGGCGATTGCGACATCGAGGCGCGAACCGTCTGCGGTCGAATAAGCTTCCGCTTTGGTCACGCGGCTCGAAACTTGGAGCATTTTGGAAAGCTGCCCGTCGGTTTTTGCGGTGAACTTCAACGTGAACGATGCCATTTTTTCGGCATCGTCAAAACTGGCGGTCATCAGGTTTTCCTTTGTGAAAACGGCGAAATTTTCAGCGGAAACACCTTCAATTGGAATGATTTCATTCAATTCGATGCCGTTGAATGCCATCGTGAACTGACCGCTCATCACTTTTTGGTCGGCACGGAAGGTCATTTCAAACGTCTCGCCCGCTTTCACGGCGCGGTCGTCGGTCGCCAACAGGAGCGTCCCGAAGGTGCGGTCGTCCACGGTCGTGAAATTACTGGCGATCGCGTCACCTGTCAGGTCGCCGATTTTCACGCCGATAAAGTCGTTTGCGTTCGCGAGGGCAGCGGTCTTTTTCTCCGGGAGGGTGTTCGTGAGCGGCGTGTTCATGTCAAAAACATGGTTTTTGTCAATGAAGCGCCACGAATCGTTCTGCGGGAAGTCTGTGTAGATGCCGAGGATCAATTTGCGCAGCTCGACAATATCGAACGTCGTCACCTGATTGTTGTGGTTGATATCGGCGGCCATGAACTGCAATCCGGTCGTGAACGGCTGGACATTGAGAATATGTTTCGACATCCGCACGAGGTCAAATGTGGACACGCCGTTGAGCGGGTTGATGTCTTTCGTCGGCTCGATCTCGTATTGAATGTTTGTCGGGATGCCCGAAAAATTGAACAGCCCGTCGTCGTTCGTCGTGAAATAGTTGATGCCCGGGAAGGCTGGGTTCGGCGCGGGATCGGCGAAGCCCACTTTCACCTGGGCGATGCCGCCGGGGTTCATTGCCGGGTCGTCAAACTGCGGTTTCGTTTTGATATGGCCCGCGACCGTCCCGTTCGTGCCTGTGCAGATGCCCGTATTGTCCGAAAGGATCAAATAAGTGAGGCAAAAATCGGCGTTGCCCGCTTTGTCCCGCGCCCAAAGTTCGACCACGTTCGTGCCGAGCTGGCTGCAATTCCACGAGAGGCTTGCCTGCGGTTGGCCGTTCGCATCGAGCGGGAAACCTGTTCCCGGATTGATGTCGGCATCGCGGATGGCGAGGTCGGGCGTGTTCGAGCAGTTGTCCTCTGCATATTGCAAAAAGTCGGTCGCCCAAATCGTCACGGACGGCGGCATGCCAACGCCCGCCGGGATGTTCATCTGATTGACGGAGAGGCCGTTGATGCAAACGACCGTCGGGTTTTTGCAGTCCTTCACGATGATCGGGAATTCTTTCGTGAAATCATTTCCACAACGGTCTTCCAGCACCCATTTGATTTTGTGCGACCCGTAGGGGAGCGCAAAAGCGGCATATTTCGTGTGGTCCGGGTCGTCCGTTTCAAAGTCGCGGGTGACGCGCCCGGTGCGGTATTTCACGCCGGCGATGGTCGTCAGCTCATCTTCGCGGATACCAAAACCGAGGGTCGGCGAGTCCGAATTGATGGTCGTTTCCATCGTCCCGTCGCCGTTGAGGTCGAGGAAAAGGAGGTAGCGGAAGTTCAAATTGTCCTCCGAGCAATCGTCCGTCCCGAGTATCGAGAGGTCGACCGTGCCTTCGCAAAGGTCG
>JANOQP010000533.1:0-5143 GCA_031414895.1 Saprospirales bacterium | reverse complement strand
ATCGATTTTTTGACCAGTTCCCCGCCCGGTTCCGTGTTTTTGAAAACGGTTTTGATGCGGCGCGGCAGTTCGTCTATTTGTTTCAGGGCCTCCAAAAGCGGGGTTTTTGGCCGTGCGGAGGGTTTGTATTCGCGTGTTTTTAGGTCGAGGGCGAGGATGACCGGGCGGCCTTTCGCGTCCTTTTCGGCTGTTTTTTTGTAAAAACCTTGGCTGGATTTGTTGCCAAAAAACTTGTTGTCCAACAAATATTGGAACCAATCCGTGATCTCAAAAGTCCCAACTTGTTCATCGTCCGGGCAATTTGCCTTCAAGCCCCGGATCACATTCGCCGCCGTGTCGTGGCCCACGAGGTCGCCGAGGCGGAAGGTCCCGGTTTTCGGGCGGCCAATGGCGGGGCCGGTCAGCGCGTCCACTTCTTCGATGGAAAGCCCGGCCTCGGCGGTCAATTGATAGATTTTCGCCATCGCATAAACGCCGACGCGGTTGGCGATGAAGCCGGGCGTGTCCTTGCAAAGCACGGTCTGTTTGCCCAAAATGATGTCCCCAAATTTCATCCAAAAATCAACCACCGCCGGGTCGGTCGCCGCATGCGGAATCACTTCCAAAAGGCGCATGTAGCGCGGCGGGTTGAAAAAGTGGGTCCCGCAAAAGTTTTTTTGGAACTCCGCCGACCGCCCCTCGGCCATCAAATGGATGGGGATGCCGGACGTGTTCGACGTGACGAGCGAACCGGTGCGGCGGTGTTTTTCGACCTTTTCGTAGACCTGTTTTTTGATGTCGAGCCGTTCGACGACCACCTCGATGATCCAGTCGCAGTCCGAAATTTTGGCAAAATCATCGTCAAAATTGCCGATCGAGACCCGCGACGCATATTTCTGGTCCAAAAGCGGGGCCGGTTTTGCTTTTATCGCCGTGTCGAGCGCGGCCTGTGCGATGCGGTTTCGGGCGGCGGGTTTCGTTTTTTCGGCATCTGTCAAATCAAACGGCACGATGTCGAGCATCAAGACCTCCATGCCACATCCTGCCAGGTGGCAGGCAATCCCGCCGCCCATCACGCCCGATCCGAGGACGGCGACTTTGCGGATTCGCTTTTGTAATTGAGTCATTATTTTGGAAATTTTCAACCACATAGGCCCCATTGAATTTTAAAAAAAACTAGGTGGCCAATATGTTTATGTGGTTGGTTAAAAATTCATGTCGTAAAAGTCCGGCCAAATTAGACAGCCTATCCAAAATGAAATTTCGCTTGCCCGTTTTTTTTGAAAAATACCGTTCAAACATCCCTATATTTCCTAAAAAACAATAGCCCAAAAACACAAAACCCCACCGCCAAGACCGCTGCGGCCCGCAACCCGGCCGGATTTTCCGCGCTTTTCCCGAGCAACAACAGCGACGGGAAGATCAGGTTTGCGAGCGAAATCCCGACCTTCATCGTGAATGCCCTGACTGCGAAAAAGAGACCCGGAAGCTGTTGGCCGCTCCGTTTTTCCTCCTCAAAAATGATGTCCGAAAGCATGGCCATCGGGATGATGCCGAAGGCAGAAAGCGGGAAAGTTGCGGCCACGGCCAGCCCATAAAACAGCAAATTTGTCGAGATCGGGAGCCGCCCGGCCATTGAAACGAAAACGAAAATGGCGGCAAAGACCCAAAACGCAGCCAATATTACCCGCCTTTTTCCCACCTGGCCGACCAGCCAAATGACGGGCCAATAGAGCAAAAAGCTCCCGATGCCCGCGATGTTGAGGAACTCGGCGGCCCGCGTTTTTTCAAACCCAAAAACCGCCGTGATATAATAAACGGTGCCCGTTTGGATAAAAGTCAGCGCGAGCCAATACATGAAATCGGCGGCGACGAAACTACGGAAGTTCCGGTTTGAGAAAACCGTTTTCAGGCCCCCATGGAGCTTGGGCGAGGCTGAATTTTGGAGCGCGTATTTTTTTTCATCCATAAAAAAAACAGGGACGAGCATGGCCAAAAAACCGAGCGCGGAAAACCCGGAAACCGTCATTTGAAAGGCCGAAACGGGCGAAAAACCGCGCTTTTCGAGCAAATCTTGCAGCAAATAGACGTTCGAGCCGAGCAAAAGTGCGGCCCCGCCCGCGACCGAAATGGCCGTCGAAAGCCGCATCCGGTCGCGCGGGTCGTGGCCAATTTCGGCCAAAAGGGCGGTGAACGGAACGGTGTAAAGCGAGAAAAAAAAGTAGAAAACGAGCAGCCCGGCGAGCAGCCACCAACTGTTCGCGGCCGCGATTTCTTGTTTTGCCGGAAAAAAGACGAGGGCCGCGAAAACGGCCAACGGCAGCGCGGCAAGGCCCATCGGCAGCCTTCTTTTTGTCGTTTTTGACATTCGGCGGTCGCTCCAATTGGCGATCAGCGCGTCCAAAATGCCGTCGAAAAACCGGGTCGAAAAGCCAATCAGGCCGATTGCCGTGAAAATACCGAAGACCGCGCCCGGAAAAATGAACGCCGAAAAACCCGCCCGACCCTGCGTTTCGGGCGGCAGGTAAAAATAGTTGAGCAAATTGAGCGCGCCGAAACTGGCCAATGTCCAGCCGAACTGGCCGAGGGCGAAAATGGCGATGGTCGAAAATTTTGGGCGTTGCGGCATGGGCTTCATTTTCGTGCTAGGTTGGGCTGCCCCAATTGAGGGCAAGTTGGCGCAGATTTTTTTGAGATGGACCTAAATTTTCGGCGACGAAAACCATTGTTTTTTTTCTTTGCCCGAACAACGTACCATTGATGGACGCGACACCGGATTTTGACCGATGGCGTTTTTGGCCGAAGCCCGATAAAGAACCAAGTCAAGCATCCAAGTTTTGCGCCGCATTATGAAAACACGCCCTTCCCTCGCCCTCGCGCTGCTGCCTTTTTGCGCGATATTTGCCCAAAACGAACCCAATATTGCCGAAAAAGGTGGAATTGTCCTGACTGCACCCGCCGCACCGACCGCTCCGCCGACCGTCCGCGCACTCATCGTCGGGGTGTCCGATTATGAAAACGAGCTGATCAAGGACCTCCGTTTTGCCGATCGCGACGCGCAGGTTTTCCACGATTTTTTGCGGTCAAAAGCGGGCGGCGAGGTCCCGGAGGCCAATATTTTGCTCCGCACGAACAAAAACGCCACCGAGGCAATGGTCATGGATGACCTCCATTTTTTGGCCACGAACACGAAGCCGGGCGACATCGTCTATATCTATTTTTCTGGCCACGGCGATGTCGAAAAACAGTCCATTTGGCAGCTCGGCTACCTGCTTTGCCACGACACGCCGTTCGGCAATTACCCGAACAACGCGATCGAACTCGAATTTTTGAACCGCACGATCACGACGCTTTCCGTCGGCGTGCAGGCGAAAGTCATCGTCATTTTGGATGCCTGCCGGGCCGGAAAACTGGCTGGCGCGGAAAACCTCGGCCCCTCGCTGACCGCCAAACAGGCCGCCCTCCAAAAGGCCAACGAGGTCCGCATCCTCTCCTGCCAGAGCGACCAACTTTCCATCGAAAGCGAACGTTGGGGCGGCGGGCGCGGCGTTTTTTCCTATTTTTTGATCAATGGCCTGCGCGGCCTCGCCGAGGAGGAGGGCAACGGCGACATCCTCTTTTTTGAGCTAAAAAACTACCTCCGCGCCAATATGCGCAAGGCCATCCAGGACGGCGGGGTCCGCAACGAACAGACGGCCGTTTTTGTCGGACAGGACGAATATTTCAAGCTCGCGACCGTCGATTCCGTGTCGCTTTTTGCCGCCCGGAAAGAGGTCGCGATGCCCGTCCCAGCAGCATCGACGATCGGATTGGCAGGGTCGCGCGAGGTGTATTTTGCGGAAAAAATGGGCGAGGTCAATCAAAAAATGGCCGCTTTGGATGCTTTTGCCGCCGTTGTCGGGAAAAGGTTGGCGGGCGGGGTTGCTTATTTTTCGACTGAAATTTCGGCAGGTCAAAGACCTGCGGACGGTGCGTTTCGGGTCGCAGACCCTCACGAGCGGGTCGCAGCACCTCACGAGCGGGGCCGTTTTGATGAAATCATTCAGCCGTTTTTGACCAATTTTACGGCCATTGTTGGCGTACCCGCCAACAATCCCACCAACTCGGCTGGGCAAAAAGTTTTTGGCGGGGACGCCAAAAACGGCAGCGAAAAAACCGACGAAGCAACCAAAAAAGGCATCGCCGACTTCCTCGAACTTGTTGAAAAATCAAAAACCGACCCCGCGCTCCGGCAGTTTTTTTCCCAAAAAATGGCCGTCAAACTCCACGACCTCGCCCAAAAAGCGATCAACCTCTACCTCGATGGCGATGCCGGGGAACTGGCGCGGCGGTATTTCAAGAACCAGCAGCACATCCTCGCGCAATACCCGCTGATGCTCAAAACGGCGATGGAACTGTTGCCCGAAACCCACCCGCTACGCGAGGTCTGCGAACTGAAATTCCATTATTTCAACGGCGTTTGCATTCGTTTGCAGGCGCAATTGGCGCTTTCGGCCAACCCGGCGGACGGCAGCGCGGAACTCGAAACCTTTAATCCCAAAATCGAAACAGCACTGAACGAGCAGTTTTTGGCCCTCAAACTCGACGACCGCGCGGCCTATATCCACAACGAGATCGGCATCCTCATGGTGCTGAAAAACGAATTGCCGCTGGCGCGGGGCCATTTCAAAACGGCCGCCGAACTCGCACCGACCTGGGCCGCCGCACGGTCGAACCTCGGCGGCCTCCAAATCATGTCCGGCCAGATCGACTCGGCAAGGGCGAACATCGAGCGGGCCATCCAGTTGAAGCCCGATTATTTTCTGCCGTACGTCAACCGGGGGGCCATTTTTGAACAGGAAAGCAATTATTTGGCCGCCGAGACCGCTTTCCGAAAGGCAAAATCGGTGAACAACCTTCATTATCTGCCCTTTGAAAAACTCGCTTTTTTGCTCCTCAAAACGACCCGGTACGACGAGGCCGAGCTGCGCTTCAAGGAATCGGAGGCGCGAAAAGCGGGCATCATCTCGGGGCCCAGCCCTTTAAGCCATGTGGAATCCAGTATGTTCAAGCTTCTTTTATCGAAGTTGGCCGAGGAATGTGACGCTCCGGATTTTTTGATCGAAGACCCGAAAACGGCCGCCGATTTTTTCGACAACGGGATGTTCCATTTTTGCAACGACCG
>JANOQP010000532.1:0-2551 GCA_031414895.1 Saprospirales bacterium | reverse complement strand
TTTTTCATAAAACTTCGTATTTTTTCAAAATGCTCTTGGCCAAAGCCATTTTGTGCACCTCGTCCGCCCCGTCGTAAATCCGCGCCCCCCGCTCGTGCCGATACCAAAACGAGAGCAAAAACTCGTCGGTGATCCCCGCCGCGCCGCCGGTTTGGATAGCCCTGTCCACGACTTCCAACATGATTTTGGCGGTAAAAAACTTGATTTCTGAAATCTCGTTCCGTGCCGCCGCCGCGCCCGTTTCGTCAATCATTTTGGCCGTCCGCAAGACCATCAGGCGGGCGGCATCAATTTCTGCGCGGCTTTCGGCAATCCAACTTTGTATCAATTGTTTGTCGGCCAGCCGCGTCCCGTCGCCCATGTTTCTGCCCACCGCGCGGCGGCACAAAATGTCGAGGGCGCGTTCGGCGATGCCAATCCAGCGCATGCAATGATGAATTCTGCCGGGTCCCAAACGCTCCTGCGCCAGCCGGAAACCTTCGCCTTCCGCGCCAATCAGGTTGGAAACGGGGACTTTGCAATCGACAAATTCAATCTCCGCGTGGCTCGCCCAACTGTCGCCCGCCTCGCCCATGACACTGATATTTCTCAAAAAACGGTAGCCTTTCGTTTTGGTCGGCACGAGGATTTGGGAGGCGCGTTTGTGGGGCGCGGCTTCGGGGTTTGTCACAGCCATGACGATGCAAAATGCCGCGCCGTCCGCGCCGGAAGTGAACCATTTTCGGCCATTTATGATGAAAAAATCGCCTTTTCGGACGGCCACCGTGTCCAATTTCGTGGGGTTCGAACCTGCGTTTTGCGGCTCGGTCATGCCAAAACAGGAGCGGATTTCACCATTTTTCAGGGGCATCAGGTACTGGGTTTTAAGTTCGTCAGGGGCAAATTTTTCCAGCAATTCCATGTTCCCGATGTCCGGGGCTTGGCAATTGAAAACAAAATGGCCGAACGGCGACATGGCCATCGCCTCGCTGACCTGCCCAAATTCGCAGAGCGTCAAGTGGTGCTGCAAATCGAGGAGGCCGAGCGATTTTGCCAAGGCCCTTTTTTCCAACAAAATCGGTTCGACCTTCGAGAATTTTCCGGTCAAATTGGCCGCCGTTTCGAGCGGAAAAATTTCCTTTTCAACAAAAGACCGGACGCGGGGGAACAGGTCTTGGGTTTTGGGTGTGAGAAAGAGTGGCTCCATTTTTTGAATTTTTTGATAAATTTCTATTTCACCTTGACCAGACAACTTTCCCTGATTTCGCCCACGTTTTTGCAGCCCGAAAGTGCCATCGTAAGTTCAAAATCGGCCTGCAATTGGCGAATCACTTCCGTTACCCCCGCCGCGCCCGCCAGCGTCAGACCAAAAACGTGCGGCCTGCCCAAACCGACCGCCGTTGCGCCCAAAGCCAATGCCTTGAACACGTCCGCGCCGCCCCGGATGCCCGAATCGAACAAAATGGGCACCGCGCCTTTCACTTCTTTGACGATTGCGGGCAATGCCTCGATGGTTGAAATCGCGCCGTCAACCTGCCGCCCGCCGTGATTGGAAACATAGACCGCGTCCATGCCGTGTTCGACCGCTCTTTTCGCATCGTCTTTGTGCAAAATGCCTTTCAAAATGATGGGCAAATTGGTCTGTTCGCGCAGGAAAGCGAGGTCTTTCCACGTCGTCGAAGGGTTGGTGTAGATTTGGGTGAAGGTTTTGACCGCCATCATGCCCATCGCTTTTTGGTGCGACTCTGTGCCGGGCGCCAATTGTGGGGCTTCCTTTTTCAAATTTTCGGCGACAATCCGCATAAAAACAGGGTCGGAAGTGTACTGGGCAATGCCTTTTCCTTCCAAAAATGGCAAATAAGCCACGTCCAAATCGCTCGTCCGCCAGCCGAGGAGCGTCGTGTCGAGCGTCAGTACTATCCCTTTTGCCCCGCAGGCCTCCGCCCTTTTCACCAAACTGGCCACCAGTTCGCGGCTTTTTGACCAATATAATTGAAAGAAAAACGGCGTTTCGCCCATCGCATTCGCGCAAACTTCCATCGGAACGGAGGCCTGATTTGAAAAAATATAGGGAATCCCGGTCGGCGCAGCCCCTTTTGCAATCGCCTCGTCGCCGTCGGGATGCACCATTTCGGCCACGCCAATCGGGCAGATAAAAAACGGCGACGGCATTTTGATGCCCAAAAATTCAATCGCCGTGTCCCGTTTGTCCACGTCCACGAGCATTCGCGGGACGATTTTGTAATCGCCAAAACCGCTGCGGTTGTCGCGCATCGTGTGGTGCAGGCCCGCGCTGCCGTAGATGTACGATTTTGCGTTTTCGTCCATTTTTTGGAGGGCTTCCTCCTCCATTTTTCCCCAAAGCGGCGAGACAATCGGGCGGATGCCCTGCGCGCCGTCGAGGTAGGTTTTGACCTGATATTCGAATGCTTTGAATGCTGTCATTTTTAAATAGTTACAAATTTAAACGGAATTATCAATCAATTGGGAGGATGTCCGTTAGAAATGGGCGGCCACAAGGACCGCCCCTACAACTGGCCCGAAAATGTAGGGGCGGCCCTTGTGGCCGCCC
>JANOQP010000531.1:0-3084 GCA_031414895.1 Saprospirales bacterium | reverse complement strand
GACCGATCCCCCGCCGTACATACCGCTTTCCGGTGGGGTGAAATTTGGCAGGTTATCGAAAAAATGGACGGTCGTGGCCGAGTTTATCGCCGCTGTGCGCGATTGGCCGTATTGCCGCAGGTAGCCAAAACAATCCTTGTTTTTTGGGTCAAAACCCTCGACATCGACGTAGATGTTGTTCCCGTTGTTGGTCAGGAATTTCACCGTGCATTTGCAGGTTTTCATGTCGGGTTCGGGCAATGTGGGCGCGGTCATAGCCGCTTTTTCAGAGTTGTTTGACGTACAGGATTGTACGAAAAAACACAGGCAGAGCCATAGCAATGCCGGGACGTGGATGGGCTTCATGTTTCAGATATTTAGATGTTCGGCTAAATATCTGCACATTTCCAAAAGTACACAAATGCATATCTTTTTTTAAAACAAAAACAATTTACTGCCTTACAAATGAGCCTGTTTGTACAAATTATAGGCCGGATTTGAATTTGGCAGGTTTCCGAGATTGTTTTAAGTTTGCAGAAAAAAAGCGATGATTCTGAAACTATTGGTTCTCCTTTTGGCGGGGTTCATGATTTTCGCCATCGGGTACGCGGGCGGCTCATTTTGGGGACTGCCCTTTATTTATGCCTTTGTCCTCGGCGGGCTGTTCATGGGCGGGGGCAACGATGGGCCGGACGGCGGCCATCATGCTGTCAAGGCGGGCGGTGAGTAGCACCGTGACCTTGTGGCAGCCCTCGAACTCCCTTTGATAGTAGGTATCCTTTGAGAGCCAGCCCAACAACGAGCCCAGCCCGAAAAGGGCCACGAGGCCGGTGTTGATTATCTTGTTGTCAAAGGCCTGTAGCCAGTTCAGCTTTTTTTGGGCGATGGTGCCCGTGCCGGAAACGATGGAGATACAGGCCTCGACGAGCTGCTCTGCTTTCTTGGCATCCACGGCCAGCGGTGAACGGCCATTGAACGTGCCGTACTGGGCCGTCCGCGCCTGTGGGCTTTTCGGGCCGATGTATTTATTGATCAGAGCATGAAGTTCGCCCCACCATTGGTCGTTTTGGGCTTCGACGGCATCCGGGAGTTTGTCCCGAAGTTTTTCAAGGGCTTTTACGGCTTGACTTTTCGACATTTTGAACGGCTTTATTCTGCCGACAAAAATACGATTCCATTTCAGTTATCCATGTGCGGGTGGACGCAAGCCTCGACCTGCGCGGGCGCACCGGGCCAGTCCTCGACGGGCTTGTAGATTGGGTCGCCGGTCGTGGGGTCGTTGCCGTCCTCCCAGACCTTGCAGGAAAACAGGAGGTTGTAAATCCGGTGGTCGGCGCGTTGCTCGTTCGATTGGCCGGTCAGCTCGATGCCGCCGAAGGCCGCGCCGCTGGTGCCGATGAGCGCGTTCTTGACGGCCTCCAAAGTGTCGAGGTGGGCAAGTGCCTCGTCCCTGAAACTTGGGTCGTTTTGGGAGTGCGTCCGCTCGCGCACGGTGAAGGCGATGCGGAGGCGGAATGGCTGTTCGGCCATGCGCAGCTTCGCCCCAAATCGGGTATAGTTGGCCGTCTCGAACGAGACGAGGGCGCAGGGGAACGAGACGGGCGCGTTCTGCCCGGCATCGAGCTGGCCGAGGTCGAAGTCCGTCCAGCGGATGGCCACGACCTTGGCGGAGATGGTGTCGGAGATGTGGAGGAAGATGGCCTTCATTTTGCGAGGTCTTTGAGTTTTTGGTCGAGGAGCTTGCGGGCCTTGTCCTCGATGCGCTTGTCGAGATAGGGGCTTTCGCCGATGAACTTCCGTTCGGGCATCTGGAAGCCCGCGCCGCGCCCGGCGCGTTCGCCGTTGTTGTGGACGCTGGCATAGGCGAGCGGGATGGTGAACTTGACGTTGCTGCCCTCGGTGCGGGCCTTTGTGGCCCCCCGTTTGAGCGTCCCGTCCTGAACCAACAGGGCGCGTTTGCCCTTTTTGGGGTCGTCACCTTTTTTGCGGGCAGGCCATTTTTGCTGCCCCGCGCCGTTGAACGCCTCGTCGCGGAAGTTTTTGGCGACGAACGCCTCGGCCTCGACCTTGACGACAATCTCGGCGAGGTCGCGCTCCAGTTCGGGGATCGCCTTTTGGAGGTTCAGGAAAAACTCGAATGGTTTGACGGACATTGTTTGGAAGTTTGATTAAAAGGTCTTTATATTTGTCCCCGAAAGGCGTGATAGCGGCCAGCGGAATACGGATCCGCGGAAACGCGCATTCCTTTCAAAAAATGGGCAACGGTTTTTCCGGCTGCCCATTTTTTATTGCGGCAGGTCGGGGTTGTCCTCTTTGATCGAATAAAGCCGGATCCGCGTCGAGCCGTCCGGCATCTTGATGCGCTCCATGTTCAGCACGAAGGTCTCTTCGAGCCATTCCACCAAAAAATAGACCCACCCGACCGTTTGGTTTTTGCGCGGGTCGGTGTTCGGTGCGCTGCCCAATAGCACGGCATTTTTGAGCGCGTGGGCAAGGGCGTAGAGGAGTTCGTTCTTGGCCGCACCTCTTTTGTGCGGATGGGCGAGGACGTTCTTCACGTCCCGTGTCCGCAGGTCGATCTTGTCGGCCATACCGGGGAGGTCGAAGGTTTTGCGCTTGCTGACGGCGTTCTCTGCCATGAATGTCTCGACCTCGTCGCGGCTCATCTTTTCCCTCATCAAATCGGCCTTCTCAAAAAGCCGTTCCCGCGATTTCGCCCGGCTGAAATACGGGTGGTCGTCGCCGAACAGCTTCCCCGTTTTTCCGGGGTTGTTGGCAAAGCCCTTTGGCGGGCCCTTTTCCGGCGCGAGGTGGTTCTCCCCGTCGTCGGTCTGGACGGTGATGCAGCGGCACAGCCACCCGTTCGGCGGCAGCCACTTGTCCCAAAACGGATGATCGACCGCATAGACCGCGCCGTCGATGGCAGCGTGCTCGTCGCGTACGCGGACATCGCCGACCGTTTCGTAACGGAGGTTCGGGTAAATATGCTTGCGTTTTTGGTACTCCTGCCAGTTTTCCGCTGACGACGCGCTGGTAGAGGCTGCCCCGATCTCGGCCTTCAGGTATTGGCCGTTGTGCCGCGCCAACACGCCCCGCGCCGTCCGC
>JANOQP010000530.1:0-3786 GCA_031414895.1 Saprospirales bacterium | reverse complement strand
AAAAGTTGCCCGTCGAGCGGCCCGCCGACATAGAAAACCTCGAATTTTTTGGCGCGCTTGTGCGTGTGCGAGAAGAGGATCTTGAGCCTGCGATCTTCCGTAAAAATCTCGGTGTAATCGATGGCCGTTGTTTTGTTGGGCGGCAGCACCAATTTGTCCGTATTGTTGGCCTCGCCCTGTTTCAAATAAAACTGCACCTCCGATTTCGGCTTCGTGTAGATGTTCATCGAAACCTCGCCAAAAATGGTCTTGTCCGACTTGTTGAAATAATGGGAATTGAGGTCGAGCGTCGCGTTTGCGGCGATCGGCACGGCAAAGCCCGCCGGAAAATCGACCCGTTGGTACGGCGACCCGGCCTCTGCCAAAAGCCGCATATCTTCCATGTTGGAGAAAAAATTGGGCCGTCCGTCGGGGCCGTTTTGGTCGCGCATCTCACCGATGGTGGGCAGTCCGGGCTTGCTTTCGTCGTCAAATTGATAGGCGATGACGTGGTGCGAGCCGTCGCGCTGCCGCACTTCGTAGCCCGTCATATAGGCCTCCTCGGTGTTGCCGACGGGCACCCGCATGAACCATTCGCGCTCAAATTTGGGCGGGACCGGGAACGCCGGGACGTGCATCTGGAAGCCTTCGCCCGCCGCCGGACGCTCGAGCAGCACGAAATCGTTGGGGATATCCGCAGGGTCGTACTCCCAGGTTTTGGTGCAGGCGAGGGCGAAAACCAGGGCCAGTGCAACGACGGGAAACTTTGATCTGAACATCGACAGGAATTTTTTTTGGTGAATAAAAAAAGATTGAAATCCTGCGACAAAATTCTGGCGGGCCGTCCCCCTCCGTGTTCCAGATCATAAAACCGAACCCCTTTTTTGTGAAAAATCAATTTTTTTCGCGCCGGAACTCGCTCGGCGAGCGTCCCGTCATTTTTTTGAAAGCGGTGTTGAAGGCCGTTTTTGAGTTGAAACCAGCCTCAAAAGCGATGCCCACGATGCTCAAATGCGCCTGTTCGGGCGCGGTGAGCATCCGTTGGCTTTCCTCGATGCGGTGCCGGTTGACGAACTGCGAAAAATTTTCGCCGAACCCGACATTCACCAGTTCCGACATTTCGTGGAGCGTCAGGCCCATCCGTTCGGCGAGCGTGGGGAGGGTCAGTTCGGGGTCGAGGAACGGTTTTTCGGTGGCCATTTTTTGGGAGAGGCGCGTTTTGAGGCCGTCCAGTTTTTCGGGCGCGAGGTGCGTGCGGCGCGAAGGCGGGTTCTCGGATTCGTCCAAGATCTGGCCGACCTCGGCCATCGAATTTTTGGGGAACGGGAAAACCTCGCGCTGCCGCAGCGCAAAATAGCCGAGCAGATAAACGCCGACGAAATAAACGAGGTTCTCCCACAGGGGACTGGCGGAAAATTGGAAACCGACCGTGCAGACGATCCACGTTAAGGTCATCACAAAAAGGCCGATGAGGAAGTAAAAAAGCCAGTCGAGGCGGGTCTCGGCGGGCGCGGCGGTGAGGTTCTCGATGTTCTTCCGGTGGCGCACCAATTTGCGAAAAGCCAAAAATTGATAGGCCAGGAACTGCCCCCAAACGGCCGCCATGAACAGCCAATCCGTTGTTTCCGGGATGCCAGAAGCAGTTTCGAGCATGGCTTTTTTTTCGGCATTTGACAGTAAAAAAAAAGGGACATTGCACGAAAAATGAACCAAAAAGGGCAAAAAATGCCATAAATTGACCCATTTCCATCCTTTATTGACCGAAACAAAATGCGACACGCTCAAAAAAAGCATCGGCGTGATCGCAAAAACGGGGATGCCCATCACCTCGATCAGCCACGGGTTCTTGGCGAAAACGCCAAATTGGTAGAGCCCTTCCTCGAACATCATCAGGGCCAGCGAGCATAAAAAGGCGGCCAGCCAACGGTTGGCCATCCGGTTGGCCCCGGGGCGCAGGGCAAGCACCAAAAACGACAGGAACAGGGCCGATGAAGCCGACATCACGCTTATAAATTCGAACATGGCGGCGAAAATAGGGCCGCTTTTTGGCAGGTCTTTATTTTTCGACCAGTGGCGGGCAGTGGGCAAAGCGCTTGTGAAGGTCTCCGACCTGACACATATCGTCGGCAAGTCTCCGACTTTTAAAATCGCCCAATCCGAACTTTGCAAACCAAGTATATGCTGGTCGAGTATTTTATACCGACTCATAGACTGCCTTTCTGGCAAAGGGAAACAAAACTCCGCGTTTTTAAGCGGGTTTCAGTTTGCGAAGTTGGAGACTTGACTTCGGTATGTGAAATCCTGGCGTTTCCTCATCGCTTTTTTTTAAAAAATTGGACACTAAAAAGTACCTGGCCAAAAACATCCAAACCACTTTTGCCCCACAAAACCCACCAGTCCTATGCAACCAACCATTCTCGAAAGCTCGTCCAATTCAATCATCGTGGCCCTCTCGGAAACGGAAATCGGCAAGGTCGTCCTGCCCAACAGGTTGCAATGGGTAGATGTCAAGACCGGGGAGCGGCTGGACCTTGCCAACGATGGCCCCACCGCTGAAAAAGAAGCCGAGGCCCTGCAATTTGCCAACCGCATCAACGACCTGATGCCGAAGTTCATCCGGGCCCAAAAATGGGAAATGGAGGACGGCGCCGAGCACGGCATGCTGGTCATGGAACGTTTGTTCCCCTTGCCCATCCACCATTTTGACCTGCCCGTCCGGACCGAAATGATGGAGCGTTTCGAGGAAAAAATGCGGGAACTGCACAAAAACGGGTTCGTCCACGGCGATTGCATGCGCCCGACCACCGTTTTCAACCGGGGCGATGAGGAATGGATGTTCAGGAACATTGTCCAGACGGAAAGCGGCCTTCGGCTGATCGATGCGGGGTTTGGCAACATCCGCGGGCGGGTGGACATCCGGATGTTCGTCGGCATCCAGATCCGGGAAGAGCGGGAGATCGGGTATTTTAGGGAATATTACCTCGGATGATTTGCCCGTGGTCGGGGGTTGAACCGGGTGCGGCTCCAGTTTGATGTACTTTTACAATCAGTTTTGGCCTTTGTTGGCGTCCGTTCCATCTTCCTCCGCTCTTTGCCAAGCCAAAACTGGCCGTTGTTCGGCGTCCTCGCCAACAACAATCTCACGCCTAGCCCAACGGCGAATCAAAACCCCATGGCGAAACAAAATTCCAAAAACTGGAAGGATAGCCCAAGAAAGCCGAGCTATATTTGTACAGTTCTGGTGATTCTGCCAACGCCCATTTTTCGGTGCAAGGGTTTTGGTGGATATAGTTCAGTTTTTGATAGAACATCTTGTCGTGGTAAATCGGGAACGAAAGCGCGTTTCGCTCCCAAAACTGTTACTGCCTATCTTTCAAGTTTACACGAAAGTGTTCCAAAACCGCGGGATGGTGCTGTTTGAGGTGTTTTTTGAACTCATGCGCCGTCCAAGAAAGCAAATTTGCCTTCACGTCCGATAGATTGTGCTTGCCGGGTATAGACCAAATCAAGTGGATATGGTTGGGCATGATGACAAACGCATGGATGAAAGCTCGACGATCGTTGCGCAGGAAACGGAGCGAGTCTGTAATTATGTCCTTGCAGACATCGTTTTTCAATAGGTGTTTCCAGTTCAATATGGTTGCTGTGGTGAAATAAAGGTTTTGATAGTTGTTCCAAGCCATTGTGTTGTTTTGGTGTAAAACTCAAAAAAAGTTTGATTTCGCAGGTTGATTTGTCCATTTTTGCCAGTTTGAGGCTTGGTTTTGTACTTTTGGGCTAGGCGTGAGATTGTTGTTGGCGAGGACG
>JANOQP010000529.1:0-9752 GCA_031414895.1 Saprospirales bacterium | reverse complement strand
TCATTTTTTTTGACAAAACCCCAATTTTGTCCTTTTTTCAAAAAAAACAAAAAGCCGATATTTGACCCATCAAAGAGCAAGCCCAGCACGGCGACGGCTTTTTTGGAACTTACACACTGAACAATTCACTTAACCAAACATCCTTCCGCTATGCGCATTTTGACGCACGCACTCCTTTTTGTGGCCCTCGTGGCCGCACAATCAATTTCCGCACAAGTCAATTTCACCGCCCGCGACCAAGTTGTGCCCTACACGGGCCGCTTCCGCACGGGCGTGAACATGGGATATTACCCTGGTTGGGACAACAAAACGCTGGCCGATGTGGCTGCGGGCAACCCGTTGGTCGCGCAAAAGGGCATCGGCTCGAAGACCGTCCGCCCCAGCCTTTATGAGCAACCGCTCGATTATTATGGCTACGACCTCGCAGTGACCGATTTTCAGCACTACGATTTGACGGGGATGGGCGAATACACGGCGCTCGTCGGAGGCCCTGCGCCATCGCACCAGGATTATTCGCAGCATTGCCCGGGGCAGTTTTCGTCGATGTTCGCCAATTTGTACACTCCGATCTGGGACGGCGGCGCGAACGGCACACCTTATAATGACGACAATTATTTCGCTGCCTACGTCTACAAAGTGGGCACGAAATACAAAAATCAGGTGCGTTTTTGGGAAATCTGGAACGAACCGGGCCTCGACCTCACCCCGCAGGGCATCGGCTGGCGCGCGCCCGGTTATCCCGGAAACTGGTGGGAAAACGACCCAAACCCCTGCGATTATGTCCTCCGCGCCCCGGTTGAACATTATGTCCGCACGTTGCGCATCGCGTGGGAAGTCCTGAAAACCGTGGACTCGGACAGCTATGTTTGCCTCGGCTCGGTCGGCTATCAGGCCATGCTCGACGCGGTGCTGCGCAACACCGACAACCCGAACGGCGGCACGGCCACGCCCGAATATCCGTACGGCGGCGGCGCGTATTTTGATTGCATGGTCTATCATGCCTACCCGCATTTCGATGGCTCGACGACCAATTACGACCTCAATTTCTTTGAGCGGCACACCGACCAGGCTGCCGATGGCGTGACCATTTTCCGCGACAGCTATCAGGCGGTCATGGACAAATATGGCTTCAACGGCACGCAGTTCCCCAAAAAAGAGTGGATCATGACCGAGGCCAACGCGCCACGGAAAGCCTACACCGGCACTTTTTTCGCGGGCGAGCTGCAACAGCGCAATTATGTCCAAAAGGCATTGATGGTCGCAAAGATCAACAAGGTCCACCAGTTGCACGTTTTTCAGCTTTTTGACCAAAAAACGGACGCGGAGGCCAGCTATGAGTTCCACCAAATGGGCCTTTACAAAAAAATCGACGGCCAACCGGTCTATTCGCAGGTAGTGAACCCGGAGGGCATCGCGGTGAAAACCTTTACCGATTTGATCTACCCGACCGATTATGACGCGGCGCAAACGGCCGCCATGAACCTGCCAGCCGGTGCGCGGGGCTATGCCTTCAAACGCGCCGATGGGACATTTATCTATGCGATTTGGGCAAAAACGACCGAGGATCTGAGCGAACAGGCTTCCGCCACCTACTCGTTCCCGGCTTCTTTTGGCCTTACGAACGTCATCAAATACAACTGGGATTTTGGCTACAATGCCACGACCTCGACCGTTTCCTCGCAAAATATCCAGCTCGACGCAACGCCCGTTTATTTCGCAAAAACCGGGAATTCGGGCGGCTGCAACCTCAATGTTGCCGTCTCGAACATCCTTTGCAACGACAACGGTACGCCGAACGACGCGACCGACGACACCTTCACGTTCACCGCAACCGTCACCGGGACGGGCGTTTCCAACGGTTGGAACACGACGGGCGGCATCGCTTTCACGGGAGGTGCGTATGGATTTCCGACCAATTTTGGCCCGTACCCAATCTCCGGCGGCGCAAAATTTTTCGTCGTCCACGACAATGCAAACCCCGGCTGTGCCTATGAAGGCGGTGCCACCCCACCCGCGACCTGCTCGAACGGCGGCGGCGGCACGGGCGGCGGCACTTGCGCGACCAATCTTTTGACCAACAACGGTTTTGAATCAGGGCTCTCCAATTGGGACATTTCCGGCCCGGTCGAATCCGTCGCCGATGCACTCGCTGGCGCGAAAGGCGCGCGGGTCTGCGGCACAGCGGCGGCGCGTTTGTACCAAACAAAAACGGCGATTGCGGGCAAAACCTACACGTTCAAGATCCAAACGAAGCGCACGGGCGACGCGGTGAACGGCTCGACCATTTCGTTGAAATATATGAGCAACCAGTTCCAGCCGTTGCAAACCGATTTTGTCGGCATCCCTAATTCGGCGAGCTGGGGCGAACTCACCATCACGAAAACCGCGCCCGCGAACACGGCTTTTGTCGAAATTTCCATCAACAAAGAACCTGGAAATGTCTGCATCCATGCCGACGATGCCTGTTTGAGCGAGGGCGGGTCCGGCGGTGGTGGCGGAAATCCGTGCGCAATCACGGCCTCGGTCGGCCAAATTTCGTGCAGCGACAACGGCACGCCGAACATCACGACCGACGATGTTTTCTCGTTCAATATCACCGCGACCGGGACAAATGCCGGCAGCGGCTGGTCGGCAAGCGTCGGCAGCCAAGCGGTCACGGGCGTTTATGGCGTGGCAAAAACGGTCTCAAACCTCCCGATTTCGGGCGGCAATTTGAACTTCACCGTCACCGACAATGCCTCGGCGACCTGCACGGCTTCGGTGAATGTGGCCGCGCCCGCACCTTGCTCGACTGGCGGCGGTGGCGGCGGCACGGCCAATTGCGCATCAAAGGGCGATTTCCCGTGGCACGAGTGGATCTCGGAGGTCAAATTGGGCAATTTTACCAAGACTTCCGACAAAACGCCCTATTCGGATTTCTCCAACCCGGCCATTTTGGTGCAAAAAAATGTCGCGCTCCCTATTTCCATCAAATGTTCGTGGAGCTGGGCGACCGCCGATGAATACGTCAAGGTTTGGGAGGACCTGAACGGGAACAGCCTTTTGGAGGACCCTTCCGAGGTCGTTTTTCAACAAAAAATCGCGAACCCGGGCAACGGCGGCGCACCAAAATTTGCCACCGGAAACATCATCATCCCTGCTTCGGCGACCGCCGGAAATGCCCGGATGCGGGTTTCCATCAAGCGCGACGGCTATCCGACGGCCTGCGAAACTATCCCTTTTGGCGAGGTCGAGGATTATATCGTGACCATCCCGGTCAATTTCGGCACGGACGCTGACGTGGAATTTCACAGCGAAAAACCCGCTGGCGTGTCGAACGACTTTGAGATCTACCCAAACCCGAACGACGGATTCGCGACGCTCCGCCTCACGGATTTCATCGGGAAAAACATGGTTTTGCGCGTTTTCAACCAAAACGGCATCGAGATTCAGCAACAAAGTTTCGACGAACTTTCAACGCCGTGGGTCGAAATCAACCTCGAAAACGCACCGACGGGCCAATATTTCATCCATATCAGCGCGGCGGGAATGCGTCCCGTGAGTAAAAAGATGATGATCTTGAACGACAAATAAAGAATAATCCGCCTACGGTTGGCAGACGGACGCGCAAGTTCGGGGGGATTTGCGCTCCGTTTGTCCTTGGCTTTTTTGATTTGACCATCAAGAAACTCAGGTATGTCGAATCGCTTGTTGGCTCATGTGCCGGCAGGCGATTTTTTTTGATCAAAAGAAAAGGCAAAAGCGGGCGACCCCAACTTTTGCCTTTTGACTTTTGCCTTTTGACTTAAATTTTCACTTGATCAAAACAGCCCGCAGCCCGTTCGAAATATCGAGCCATGCAGCGTCGGCATTGGGCCAATCCATGTAGATAAATTTGTTGTTCGACGGCAGCGCGCGCAAGCCCTCGATGCCAGAACCGGACAAGTTGAACGACTTGACGAGAATCGGAACGATCGGTTTGCCCGCGTTTTTCGCCGTGTCGAGTAGGTCGAGGTTGATGTCCTCGAAAAAGAATTCCTGCGTCGCCAAAATAGTCACCATCCGCGCCTCGGCAATCGCGGCGGTCGCGGCGGCGGCAACGTCCAGCCCGAGCGTTGGTTTGTGTTGAAAATGGACGGTCAATTTGTTGGCCCGCGTGAGCAGTTTAAGCTGTTTTTCGAGTTGTAGGGCATGGGCCGCATCGTCGATATGATATAATACGACGAGCTTCGGAATGCCCACAACTGGTTGGTTTTCAACGGGTTGCACACGGACCGGGGGCTGAACGGGCGCGGTTGCGGCAGTGGGGCCGGCCTTTATTTTTTTTGTCAAATCCCGCAAAACGCCGATCAACGCAACATTGATCTGTGCCGAAAACCGCCGATAGTCGTCGATATGGGTCAAGCTCCGTTCGCGCTCGTTTTGGTAAAATCGGGCACCTTGCAGGGCGAGTTCGTCCCCAAATTTGAGTCCGTGTTTTTCATTGAGCAAGGTCATCGCCTCGACGGCCTCGGCAATCTCGCCGCTTTCCAATTGCGCTTTTATGGCCTTTAAAATTGAATCCAGATTGTCGTTCATTTTGAAAAAATAGTGTTGAAAAAAAGCAAAAAGCGTTTTAAACACAGAGGGCGACGGAGGGGTTCACGGAGTTAAATGAGGCTTCCCTTCGTGACCTCTGTGAATCCCTCCGTCGCCCTCTGTGTTTAAAAACTTCATCGCAAAAGCGGCGAGATATGCTTAAAAAGCACCCCCCGGTTCGCCTCCTTCGGGATGCCCGAATTGTCGTAATCGAACTTGCCGCCCGCATGGTGGAGCGCCACAACCTTCCAGTTTTTGTTGAAAACGGGCGAACCACTGCTCCCGCCGAGCGTGTCGGTCGAATAATAAAGGTGGGTGCTTTTCTGCCCAAGCACCTCGTTGGCGTTCAGCGCGATCTGTTTGTCCTCGCCCTGTGGGTGCTGTATGATGGTCACGGCTTCGCCCTTCACCGGGACGGCCTCCGGGTCGATCTCCAAATGTCCCCATTTGGCGATCGGCTGGTCGGGCCGGTCCTTGATTTTTATGCGCGTAAAATCGAGGTCGGCGTTCGTCAAAAAATCGCTCGTGTCGAACGAGTACGCGACCAAATTTTTCACCTGCCCCGCCGCGTCCGTCTCAAAATTGAACTGCGCCGAGGCAATCGCCGCCTTTTCCTTCGTGGGCAAAACGTGGTTGTTCGTCATCAAATAGCCGCCCGGCAGCAGCCAACCGGTGCCTACCTCGCCGTCAGTTCGGGCAATCTTGCAGACGGCCCGTGCGGCCTTCGATGCCTTTTCGAGCCAGTTTATTTTGAGCAAAGTGGAGGTGCCGCCGATGATTTTTTCGAGCCGCGAACCGTCGCCGCTCGCGTCGTTGATTTTCAACCCTATGAGCTGGTTGAGGGCGGCGTTGCGCTCGGCCTTTTTCGGGATTTCCTTGATGATGCGGATGAGCGCGTCGTTGATCTGGGCCAAAAAACGGCGATATTCGTCGGTCGATAGCATAGCCCGCTCGCGCTCATTGACCTTGTTGCGCGAGCTTTGGAGGGTGATCTCGCCGCCCATTTTGAGGGCAAATTTTTCATCGAGCACTTTCAGGGCCTCGATGGCCTCGGTCGTCTCGGCGTTGTCGAGCTGCTCGGTGATCTGTTTCAAGAAATCCGTGAGGGTGTTTTCCATATTTGAAATTTTAGTTCGGGTAAATGTAAAAACGCTGTTGGTTTCGTCGCGGGCAGGGGCGTTTTTTTCTGAAATTGAAAAGTCGGGCTGTTTAATTTCGCCGATAAACCGACCGTCCCTTTCATGAAAAAAAACCTGTCCCTCTCCTGCGCCGTCCTTTTTTTGATTGCCCTTTTAGGGCTGTATGTCCGCGAATTCCCCGTTTTTGACAATATAATAGGTGTCGCCCGGCTGGTTTTTACCGCAATGGCAATCACCGTCGGTTGCGCCCTTTTTTTGCTGTTTTTAAACAGAAAGCGCATCGCCGCGATGGAGGACAAACTGCCGCTCATATTCGCCGTGGTGATTTTCCCCGCGATTTTCGCCCCGCTTTTTGGCAGTTTGGCCAACCGCCTCGGCGCGTCGGAAGCGGACGAGCGCAGTTTTATTTTTCAAAAAGAGGAACAGTTCCGCATGAGCCGGTTCGGTTTTTTGAAATCGCTTCAAAAAGAACCGCCGACGGGCTACCACCTTTTCGTGCGGGACGGCGAAAAAAAGTACCGTTTTAGGTACAAAAAGCAGGCGTATTTTCCATTGACAAAGCCCGGCGAGGTCGTTCTTTTGCCCGTCAAAACGGGGCTTTTTGGTTTCCCGATTGTCGATTTGAAATAAAAACCACCAATGCAAATCATTGAAAATCAACCACTTGTCGATTTAAACACGTTCGGGCTGCACGCGACCGCCGATTTTTTTTGTGAAATAAACCACGAGCGCGACCTCCTCGCCGCGCTGAAAACTGCGCACCGGCCCATCTTCGTTTTGGGCGGCGGCAGCAACCTGCTTTTGACGAAAAACGTGGCCGGATTGGTTTTGAAAAACAACTTGGAAGGAATAGAAATCCGTCGCCGGACCTCCAAAAAAACATGGGTCCGGGCGGCGGGCGGCGAAAATTGGCATGAACTCGTCCTCTGGACGCTCGAAAACGGGCTCTCCGGGCTCGAAAACCTATCGCTCATCCCCGGCACGGTTGGTGCGTCGCCCATCCAAAACATCGGGGCGTATGGCGTCGAACTGAAAGATGTCTTTTTGAAATTGGAGGCCATCGAACTCGCGACGGGCAAAAAGCAGGTTTTCAACAAAAAAAGCTGTCAGTTCGGCTATCGCGACAGCATTTTTAAAAGGCACGAAAAAGGGCGGTTTTTCATTTCTGCCGTCTGGTTTTCGCTGCCGAACGAACCGAAATTGAGCCTCGGTTACGGCGCGATCAATGATATTTTGGCCGAGCGCGGCATCCAAAAACCGACCCCGCGGGACGTTTCGGAGGCCGTCGTTTCAATCCGCCAATCCAAACTGCCCGACCCGGCAATCATCGGCAACAGCGGCAGTTTTTTCAAAAATCCGGAGATTGACCGCGCACTTTTTGAAAAACTGGCCGAAAAATTTCCAAAAATGCCCCATTTTCCGCTCGCCGATGGCCGCGAAAAAATCCCCGCCGGGTGGCTCATCGAGCAGTGCGGCTGGAAAGGCCGGCGGCTGGGCAACGCGGGCTGTTTTGAAAAACAGGCGCTTGTGCTGGTCAATCTCGGCGGCGCGACGGGTGCGGAAGTTTGGCAGCTTGCGCAAAATATCATCGCCTCGGTCGACCAAACCTTTGGGATAAAATTGGCCCCGGAGGTCAATGTAATTTGAACTGATTTAACCATGCGAACAATCTTTATGGGAACGCCCGATTTCGCCGTCCCCTCGCTCAAAATTTTGTTGGAAAACAACTTCGATGTCGTCGCTGTCGTGACCGCGCCCGACAAGCCGGGTGGCCGTCATGGCCTTATGCAATCTGCTGTGAAAAAATTTGCCGTCGAGCGCGGCCTGCCCGTTTTGCAGCCCGAAAAGCTCAAAAATTCGGACTTTTTGAACGAATTGCGCCATTTTCGGGCCGATTTGCAAATTGTGGTCGCCTTTCGGATGCTGCCCGAGCTCGTTTGGGCGATGCCGCCGCTCGGCACGATCAACCTGCACGGCTCGCTTTTGCCGAAATATCGGGGCGCCGCGCCGATCAATTGGGCCGTCATCAACGGCGAAAAGGAGACCGGCTGCACGACCTTTTTTTTGCAGCACGAAATCGACACGGGCGACCTGCTTTTTAGCGAAAAACTGCCCATTGGCCCCGACGAAAACGCGGGCGAGATCCACGATAAAATGATGTTGATCGGCGCGGGCCTCGTGCTGAAAACTGTCCGCGCCATCGAGGCCGGGACTGCCCACGGGATGCCGCAGGAAAACACCGGCGCCAGCCACGCACCCAAAATTTTTCACGAAACCTGCCAAATCGATTTTGAAAAAACCGTGGCCGAGGTGCATGATTTTGTGCGCGGCCTCGCCCCTTTTCCCGGTTCATGGACCATTTTTGAGGGCAAAAATTTCAAAATTTTCAGGACGAAAAAAGTAGGGGCCGAGCATTCCGAAAAACCCGGCACATGGGCCAGCGACGGCAAAAAGCAGCTCCGTTTTGCGGCAAAAAACGGATGGGTCGAGGTCCTCGAACTTCAAATGGAGGGAAAAAAGCGGATGGCCGTGGGCGACTTTTTGAACGGCCACAAATTGGGCAACAGGGATTGAGTTGCAGCACGGCCAAAAATCAAATTTCCGCCAAAAAAAATAAGCCGTATGACACGTTTGCCACACGACTTACCAATTATAATCTCATGATATAAGCCAAACGATGGCTTTTGGGGGAAATTGTGAGGGCCAAAAAACTGCGCGGGAACTCGCCGTGCAAACCCGTTCTTGGCCGCTTCATCAACTTGATGGGACAAACATCCGAACTTAATAATATCTGACCAATAACATTTTTTGGGCGTTGTGAAAAGTGTTTTCAACTTAATCAGGTTCAAAAAAATAGCTAACTCATTGATTTTCAATAACAGTTAAGATTTTAAACAACAAAGGTTTGTGAAAAACAACCATTTCTTTTCTATCTAAAAACAGCTGAAAAAAAAGTTTTTATGCTTATAAAAATATCCGAAGCGTCGCGCATTTGACGTTTTTTACATTCGCGCACCCAAATTTTTTCACCAAAAATTATCCTGACCACATGGCTTCATCGCTCAAAAACCTCTCAAAATACGAGCCCGGCATCATCCCGCAGGCCGCCGATATGAGCTTCGGCATCGTCGTCGCCGATTGGAACGAACATATCACGCACGCGCTTTTCGAGGCCTGCCACGAGACGCTGCTCAAACATGGCGCACAGCCCGAAAAAATCTTTGTCAACCAAGTGCCGGGCAGCTACGAACTGCCGCTCGGCGCGCGCATCCTCAACGGCCACCACAGCCCGGATGCGATTATTTGCCTCGGCTGCGTCATAAAAGGGGAGACGCGGCACGACGAATACATCAACCAAGCGGTCGCCAACGGCATCATGCAATTGAGCCTCATGGCCGCAAAACCGTTCATTTTTGGTCTTTTGACCGTCGAAAACGAGCAACAGGCACTCGACCGCGCGGGCGGCCAACACGGCAACAAGGGCACCGAATGCGCCGTCACCGCCATCCGAATGGTCGCGTTGAAAAACGCCGGGAAGACTGGCAATGGGAAGCGAAAAATCGGGTTTTAAACACAAATTCTAACAACACCATGCAAACTCCCCAACAAGAAAAGGGCAAGGCCGGCGAGGAAATTGCCGCCGAAATGCTCGAAAAAAAAGGGTATCGCATCGCCGAGCGCAACTGGCGGGCCAACTATGGCGAGATTGACCTCATCGCGTGGCACGGCGAACGGACCCTCGTTTTTGTGGAGGTGAAAACGCGTGGGTCGCTGGCTTTTGGTAAGCCGGAGGAATTTATCGGCCGAAAAAAAGAAGAGGTCATGGCCCGGACCGCTGCCGCTTATTGCCGCCGGATCAATTGGGAACAGGCCGTCCGGTTTGACACGGTCTCCATTTTGTTGCGGCCGGATGCGCAGCCAAAAGTGGAGCATTTTGAGGACGCTTTTTGGCCGGGGTGGCGGTAGGAAACGCAAATTCAAATTCAAAAGCAAAGGCAAAAGCCGCTATCGAAAAACAAATCAGCTCGGATTTTCGATAGCGGCTTTTTGATTTTG
>JANOQP010000528.1:0-9063 GCA_031414895.1 Saprospirales bacterium | reverse complement strand
GAGGTAAAACCTCGCGCCAGCATAAAAACCTCGCGCCAGCATAAAAACCTCGCGCCAGCATAAAAACCTCACGCCAGCATAAAAACCTCGCGCCAGCATAAAAACCTCGCGCCAGCAAAAAAACGCCAGCAAAAATTCATTGATGATCAATGACTTGCGCAGCCGAAAATGTTTTTTGAAAAAAAGATTTTGAAGAATGGGCACCGCGGCGGGCGGCCCTCCACCTATTGATGTCGCACCGAAAACGGCGCTTCTAAATCAAAATCTTCAACCAAAATCATCTTCAAAATCTTCAAGTCATGTTCAACAAAATCTCCACCCGTTTCGCGCTCGCCGCCTTTTTGTTCGCCGCCTCCGCAAATGTCCAAAACCTCGCTGCCGCCAATTTTTCGGCATCGCCAATCGAAAACGACCAGTTCACGATGGTCGTCCTCCGCGCCGGCACCACGATTTCGCTCCAACTCAACCAAACCTTTTCCGCCACCGAAATGCAGGTCGGCAACTCGCTTGATTTTCTCGTCCGCTCGGATGTTACGGTGAACGGCAAAGTGCTGATCGCCGCCGGTTCCATCGCCGAGGGCTGGGTGAAATCGGTCGCCACGGGCTGCGAGGGCAAATGTGCCGAGATCACGATCGAGGTCAACAACGTGCAGGCCGTGGACGGCCAACGGGTCAACCTCCGGAGCATCCCGCACATCATCAAAGCGCCCTGCTGCGGCTTCAACACCTCGGCCAGCATCGGCACCAACCTGTCGGCCCGCGTGCTCAACGACATCAAAATCAACGGATAAACCCCTGATTTCCCCAAAAAACCGCCCATTTTCACTCAAATCAATCTCCACTTTCAAATTCTTTTTATAATGAAAAATATCCTCTTTCTCGCCCTTGCCCTCATCGCTTTTTGCTCGAACGCACAAGCTTCCGCCAAAAACACCAACCCAATTTCCTACGCAAAAATCTACTCGCTCTGCGACGACGGCTCAAAAGTGACCCTCAACTCCGGCACAATCCTGCTCCTCGAGACCGCCGAAAAAATCTACTCCGACCAAGTGACGGTCGGCAAAATGTTCCGGTTCCGCGTTGTTGCCGATGTGATGGCCGAGGGCGAGATCGCGATCCGCACCGGCGCATTTGCGATGGGCCGAGTCAAAGCAATCGAAACATCGACCTTCGGAACGCCCGAGGCAATCCGCATCGAACTGACTTTTGTACAGGCCGTCGATGGCCAATCGGTCCCGCTGATGGGCGACGAACTGACCATTCAGGGCCAGCAAACGGGCCAGGGCACGCCGGTCGAGTTCGCCACCTCAATCACCTCCCATGTGACGAACACAATGAAGATCCATATCGATTGAAATGCGGTTTTTCGCAAAGCCCCCGTAACAGGTCGTCGACCCGTTACGGGGGTTCTTGCTTTAGGCCACAGACCGAGGTTTCACACAAAACGCTGGCTGCGTACGTTTCGCTATGTTGTTATAATCCAAAAGGCGACCCATCCTCAACGGAAAATTTTACAAAATCGACATTCTAAACCCTCCTAATTAGGGGGGTTAGAATGAAAATCGAGCTTCACATGGACAAAAACAACATTATCGGCACACATACTGTCCGGCTTGAACAGGCCCCCGAATCGAGCTGTTGCGATAGGGTAAAATCAGGACAATTGGAACACGGATTGGGCGGTTTGCAGGCCCATGTTTTTTCAAAAAAACAATAAAAAAAGCGCAGCCTGCCCTCCGGCAAACTGCGCTTTTGTATTTTCAAAAAACACGGCCCGAAGGCCGGGCTACGCTATTTTATAGCCAATCCCGTGGCCGTTTGTCGGGACGACAGGGGCCGCTTTTTGACTTTTTTCGCTGATCTTTTTCATCGGCATATTGCGGCAGACAATGATGTTCTCGAGGATGAGCATGTCCATTTTCGTCCGCAGGTAGCAGTCGAGGGCGTGCTCGGGCGAGTTGACGATCGGCTCGTTTTCGTTGAACGAGGTGTTCACCAAAATCGGGACGTTCGTTTTGTCATAAAAGGCCGAGATCAGCGCATGGTAGCGCGGGTTGTCGGCCACGGTCACGGTCTGCAAGCGGCCCGTGCCATCGACGTGCGTGACGGCGGGGATGAGCTTTTGCATGTCCTTTCGGATCGGGAAGACCTTTTCCATGAACGGCACGGCATCCGTTTTCGTGAAATAGTCCTCGACGTGTTCCGCCAAAATGGACGGCGCGAACGGCCGGAAGCTCTCGCGCCGCTTGATCTTGTCGTTGAGGATTTCTTTTGCGTCGGAGCGGCGCGGGTCCATGAGGATGGAGCGGTTGCCGAGCGCGCGCGGGCCAAATTCGGCGCGGCCCTGAAACCAGCCGACCACGCCACCAGCCACGAGGCAATCGGTCACGATGTCATAAAGGTCGGCATCGGCCAGTTCGTTGTAATGGACGCTTTTTTCGGCGAGCAGTGCTTTTATGCTGTCATTGTCGAAACGGGCGCCGGTGTACGGCTGGTTTTTGTAGATCGGGCGCGGCTTGTTCAATATTTGGTGCTGCAAATAGAGCGCAGATCCGACGCTCGTCCCCGCATCGTGGCCCGCGGGCGGCACGAACACGTTTTTGAAGGGCGTGTTCGAGCTGATCTTGCCGTTGGCGACCGAGTTTTGGGCGACGCCGCCCGTGATGCAGACGCTGTCGAAGCCCGTTTTGTCGTGCAGGTCTTTGAGCATATAAAAAATGACCTCCTCGCAGACCTTTTGGACGGACGCCGCGAGATCGAAATGGAACTGGATCAGTTTGTCCTCTTTTTTGCGGACGCCGCCGAACACGCTGACCATATAATCGGAATAAAGCCGCCCGATCTCCGGGTTGCCGCCCTCCCAGGCCATCTCGATCCCGTGGGTGAAATGGTGGAAAAACTTCGGGTTCAGCTCAAAAAGCCCGTTCGGTTTGAGGATGATCGTGCGGCGCACCTCGTCCACATAATTTGGCTTGCCGTAGGGCGCCATGCCCATCACTTTGTACTCGTCGCCGTAGTGCGGGAAGCCCAAAAGTTGGGTGAACGTGGTGTAAAAAACGCCCAGCGAGTGCGGGTAACTGACGCTGTCCATCACTTTTATCTTGTTGCCGCGGCCAGTGGCCCGCATCGTCGAGGTGAAATCGCCGAAGCCGTCCACCGACAAAATGGCGCACTCGTCGAACGGCGAAACGAGGAACGACGAGGCCATGTGCGCCCGGTGGTGTTCCACAAATTCGACCTTCGCCTTGATGTTGCGCGGGTCAAAACCGAGCCTTTCGGCAATTTCGGCTTTCAGGTTTTTGATTTTCATCGAGTTTTTCGCGCGGCTCTGGATCGTGCGCAGCGAAAGGGCGTTGCTCAAAGCGTAGCGGATTTTCTCGCCAATCTTCGCCTTCGGGTCGCGCGAAACGGTGATATAATCCACATCTCGGAGCGTGATGCCTGCCTCTTTGAGGCAAAACTTGATGGATTCGGTGGGCAGGCCGGCCCAGTGTTTTTGGCGGCGGATGCGCTCTTCCTCGGTCGCCGCGATGAGGACACCGTTTTTGAAGATGCAGGCCGATGAGTCGCCGTGAAAGGCGTTTAGTCCAAGTATTATCATTTGGTGGTTGGTTGAAAAGATAAAATTTTAGGTCCCAACTGGTGATTAAAAATGAAAAAGTAGTGTTCGTTAGTGGTGTTTTATGGATGCCGCTCGTGTTGTTTCAGCACTCGATTTTGTTTTTTTCCAGCCAATGGGACAAGACCACGAGCTGCCAAATAATGACGTACGAGACGCGCTCGCCCTTGCTCTCCAAAAACTCGCCCCAAAGCCGCTGCACACTTTCGCGGTCGAAAATCCCATATTTAGCGAGGTTCTCCATGTATTTTTCACAAAAAGGACGCAGGTCGTTCAACAGCCAATGCTTCCACGGGAACACAAACCCCATTTTCGGGCGGTGGACGATCGAGGCGGGCAGCAGCTCCCCGAGCGACCGGACGAGCAGCGGCTTGGCCGAAGTTTTGTCCAGTTTCAGGTGGTCGGGTACGCGAAGCACATACTCCACCAGCTTGTAATCAAAGAACGGTTCGCGCACTTCGAGGGCCGATGCCATGCTGAACTGATCGGTATCTTTTATCAAAACATTGAGCGTATAACCGAGCATTTCGGCAACGGAATATTGGCTCAAAGCGGGCAGCGTGGAAATATCGGATTGTCTGCCGCGCAACAATTTTTGGATAATCAATTCCGGGAAATCTGATGTTCCCAAAATATCGTTCGCCTCTTTGGGCGAATTGACCAATCGAAAAATTGGATAAATCTCGTCTATCGTTGGTGCGGGCGCCTGAAGTGTTTCGAGTAGGCGCCCCAGTTTTTTGTTGGACGAAAAAACGTTGCGTGCGGCAGAAAAAAGCGGATGTCTAATCGCTTTTGGAAGCAGCAAATATAGCATCCGCGCGGAATGCAGCTTTTGGAACCTGTTAAAATAAGGGTATCCCGCAAAGAGTTCGTCGCCGCCGAGGCCGGAAAGCGCGACCGTGATGCCCGCGTTTTTCGTCGCTTTTGAGACGACATAGGTGTTGAACCCGTCGCCGCTCGGCGAGTCGATGGCTTCGAAGGCCTCCGGGAGGGATTTTAAAAAATCGTCCGGCGTGAGGCGGATGGTCGTGTGCCGCGTGTTGAATTTTTTGGCGATGGTGTCGGCAAACCGCGATTCGTCGAACTGTTTTTCGGCAAAACTGACCGTAAAAGTGTCCACCGGCCGTTCCGAGGCCTGCGCCATCAGTGCCACGACCGCGCTCGAATCGATGCCGCCCGACAGGAACGCGCCGAGCGGCACATCGGCGATCATCCGCCGCTCGATGGAGGCCGACAACAGTTCATGGACGCGCTTTTCGGTCGATTTTTTATCAAAAACATCATCGGCAAGGGTCGGTTTTTCGATGTGCCAATAGGTTTCCCGCTCCATCCCCGATGCGGAAACGGTCGCGCACTCGCCCGGCATGAGCTGAAAAACGCCCTCCAAAATGGTGAACGGCGCATAGACCGACTGGAAGATCAGGTAATTGCGCAGCGCAGTTTTGTCGAGCCGTCGCGGCACGAGGCCGGAGGCGAGCAGCGACCGCAATTCGGACGAAAAGACGAACCGCTCGCCGTCCATAAAATAGTAGAACGGCTTGATGCCGAGGCGGTCGCGGGCGGCGAAGAGCGTCCCCGCCACTTTGTCGTAAATGACGAAGGCGAACATCCCGTTGAGGTGTTCGAGGCAGTTTTTTCCCCATTTCGCGTAGGCCGCCAAAATGACCTCCGAGTCCGATTTTGTCCGGAACGGGTAGTCGGGAAGCAGCGGGATGACCTCTTGGAAATTGTAGACCTCGCCGTTGAAGATGAGCGCGTAGCGACCCGTCGGGTCAAAAAGCGGCTGGTTTGCGCCCACCGACAGGTCGATGATCGAGAGGCGGCGGTGGCCGAGCGCGGCCTTTTCATCCACGAAAAAACCGTCGGCATCGGGCCCACGGTGGGCCATCGCACCGGTCATGGCGCGGATGGGCGCGTCATGTTTTGTGTCGTTTTTGAGGTTGAAAATGCCGGCTATTCCGCACATATCGCGTTTGGTTAAACTATTTTGCCCAAGTCCCGCCAATGGAGGACCCGCCCATTTTCGCGTGCTTGCGACTGGTCGCCGCCATAAACGAGCCATGGGTTGGCGATGCCGCCATTGAACTTGTTGAAACGCTCCAGATTTTTAAAAAAATCCGGCTGGAGCGTCTTTCCAGACTTGATTTCGACCGCATCTAGCTGAAGTCCGTTTTCGATGAGCAGGTCGATTTCGTTGGCGTTGTTGTCCTGCCAGAAGAAAAAACCGGGCTTTAGCCCGTTGTTCCAGTTGGTCTTGATGAGTTCGTTGATGATAAAATTCTCGAACAGCGCGCCCCGTGCAAAATGGGAAACCATGTCCCGGTCTGACCGGAGCCCCAAGAGCCAAGCGGCCAGCCCGGTATCGTAAAAATAGAGTTTTGGGGCCTTGACAATCCGTTTTTCAAAGTTCCGATGGTACGGCGGGAGCAAGTGGACGATAAAACTGGCCTCCAAAATGGACAGCCAAGTGCGCACGGTGCGCTGGTCGAGCCCGATTTCGGCGCCGAGCTGGCTGATGTTGACCAATTGCCCGGTCCGCCCGGCACAAAGCCGCATGAACTGTTGAAAAAGCGAAAGGTTGGCCACGTTGAGCACCTGCCGCACATCGCGCTCGCAGTAGGTCTGGATATAGTCCGGGAAAAACTCGCCCGGCGCTATTTCCCGTTCATAGGTGCGCGGGTAGCCACCTTGGAGGAGCGGCCGTTCCCAGTTATCGGCCAGCCAACTGCCCGTGGAAAGCTCGCCCAACGAAAAAGGCAGCAAGTGAAAAATGGCAATCCGCCCGGCGAGCGACTGCGTGATCTTTTCGAGCAGCAGAAAATTTTGCGAACCGGAAAGGATGTACTCGCCCGGGCGGCCCCGTTCGTCGGTATAAAACTGGAGGTACGAAAACAGTTCCGGCACCTGTTGCACCTCGTCGAGGATGACCCCGTTTTGATAGGTCTGCAAAAAATGGTGCGGGTCGCGCCGGGCAAACTCCCGGTTTTCGGGCAGTTCAAGGTTGACATACTGAAAACCGGGGCGCAACTGGCGGCAAAAAGTCGTTTTGCCCGATTGGCGCGGCCCGGTCACGGCAATCATCGGATATTTTTGAAGCCGGGCATCGGCAACGGCGAACATTTGGCGTGCAATCATGGAACAAATTTATACAAAAACAACAACCGACTGCGTGATTTGTATAAAAAAATGGTTCAAAAAAGGTCAATTACCTTCCGCTTCGCCGATGCCCACGAGTGGCAAATCACCGTTCAGACAGCCTTCCCAAAAACATAGTGCGCCAAGATCGCCTGGTTTTCCGCGATCCAGTCCGCCATTTGATCGATGCCCTGCCGGATGCCCGTCGTCGGTTTCCAGCCGAGGTCGGCGGCCACTTTTGCGATATTGGAGACATAGACTTTTTGGTCGCCGGGCCGCCATTCGTCCTTTTCGGGATCCAAATTTTCATTGAAACGGTCGTTCAAAATGCCGACAAGTTCGTTGAGCGACATCGTGAAAGCAGGGCCGCCGCCGACATTGTAAATCTCGCCCGCACATTTTTCCTTTTGCAAAACCGCCTTTTCGTACAGCTCCACGAGGTCATCGACGAACAGGATGTCGCGGATCTGGTTGCCGTCGCCATAGATGGTGAACTTCTTTTTGAGCAGCGTCGCGATCGTGAACCATGCCACCCATCCCTGGTCCTCGATGCCAAACTGGTTCGGCCCATAAATGCACGATTGCCGGAAAACGACCGTCGGCAGCCCATAAATGCGGTGATAATCGCGCACATATTGCTCGCCGCAACCTTTCGAGCAGCCGTACGGCGAGTAAAAATCGAGCAGCTGGCCCTCCTCGATGCCGTCCGGCTGGTCGGCGTATTCGTAGCGGCCGTTGCGCTGCACGATGCCCATTTGCTCCATTTTCCCATAAACCTTATTGGTCGAGGTATAGATCAGCAAGGGCCGGTGCCCGCTCAAACGGATGGCCTCCAAAACGTTGAAAGTCCCCATCGCATTGATGTCAAAATCGAGCCGGGGGTTGGTCACCGAGGTCGTCACGGCGACCTGCCCGGCGAGCAAAAGCACCGCATCGCAGTCGCCCTCCTTTTTGATCACGTCGAGCATCCCATCGGCATCACGGATATCGGTATTGTAAAACCGCGCGTCGTGGCTTTTTTGCAGCCGCTGCAAATTGTACCCGCTGCCCGGGCGGCTCAAATTATCGACGATGACCACCTCGTGGCCGCGCCTCAAAAAATGATAGGAGGCGTTGATGCCGATAAAACCGGCCCCGCCGATGATGACGATCTTCATTTTAGCTATTAGTTAGTTGTTTGTACAGTTCCAAATATTGCCTCGAGATCTTCGCCGAATCAAACCGGGCGATGTTCTCAAAACCTGTTTTCAATAGTTTTTCGCGGAGCGCGCCGTCGGCCATGAGGCGTTTGATCGCGTCGCGGATCGCGTCCGAGCTGTACGGGTCCACCAAAATTGCGCCGCCGCCAGCGACATCCGGCATCGACGAAATATTGCTCGTCACGACCAGCGTACCCATCGCCTGCGCCTCGATGATCGGCATCCCAAAACCTTCAAAAAGCGACGGGAAGACCAAAATATCGACCGATTTGTAGAGGTCGCGCATCTGGAATTTGTCGAGCCCCGAACGGTATTCGTAGTCGATCTTATATTCCTTCAAAAGGGCCTCGTACGCGGGCGTGTGCTCGCCGATGACGATCAATTTGCACGCGATGTCGCGCACGGCCTCCAATATCCTGACCACGTTTTTGTTCGGCGCGCTCCCGATCTGCAGCAGCGTCGGGCGGTCAAAATTGTACCTCCTCGGCTCAAATTTGAACACGCCGCCAAGCGCGATCGGGATCACCCGGATCTTGTCGGGGTCCACTTTTGTGCGGGCCAAAATATCTTCTTTCGTCGCCTCCGAGATCGTCGTGACGATGGCCGCACGGCGGATGGGCAGCGTCACCCAAAAGAATTTGAGGAGGTGAAATTTCGGCCCCGTCGCGCTTTTTAAAAAATACAGGTCCAAAATGGTCTGGATCGTCCGCTTTTTCGCGACCAAGATCCCGGCAAAATCGATGTCGCCCGTGATATGGTTCACCTCCGTTTGCGCCCGCCAGACTTCGAGCAAGATCTTGATCCGGTTCATCAGCCCCCGGCTGAAATGCTTGACCACATGGACCTCCATTTCGACCTCTTTCGGCATCGTTTCGCGCACGTCGTGGAAGATGTTCTCGACGCTGAAATGGAAGTTCGGGATCGGTTTTCGTTGGAAATACTTGACTTTCAATTTGATAGTGCTTTCTTTAGTGGGCTGTTGCGCTATCGATTTTTTTGATTTACGAGATACGATTTACGAAATACGACTTATGATTTTTTGCTGGCGTGCTATCGACCCATTTTGCAGGAATCTGGGAGTGCGAAAAATCATAAGTCGTATTTCGTAAA
>JANOQP010000527.1:0-4771 GCA_031414895.1 Saprospirales bacterium | reverse complement strand
GCACGGGATTTACCCGTGCTGCCGCCTTGATTTTTAAAACTTCCTGATATGAGAGCAATCATTCTCGTACTTGGGTGGGTGGCTGTTTGTATGCCCATTTCTGGGCAAGTCGCCTTCTCAAAACTCTTTTCCAACTACCCTCTTAACTCTGAATCGGCATGGACAATTGCAGAAATAGATGATGGATTTATCGTCGTCAATGCGCATGATTGTGCCGGTCAAGATGTAATTGTGTGTGGGACTGTTTCTCGAATAGATAAAAATGGGGATATTCTTTGGTTCAAGCAATACGATTATTACCCACATTCTAGTAACTCCTTACTGATTCATAATGACAAAATATATTTAAGCGGCACAACCAATCAGGGGGAACAACAGTATTTTGTTTATTGCTTGAACATGGATGGCCATATTCTTTGGGAGCGTGAATATGGAAGCCCAACAAAAGGTGAGTTAGGTTCTTTGTTGTTTTACACATCCAATGGTGAGATAATGCTCACAGGTATACGCAAGCCGACGAACTCATTACAAAAGCAAGAAGCCTATTTAATGACATTAGACCTTGATTGGAATGTCATTGACGAGCATGCATATGACCTTCAGAATGCACAAACATTGGTATGGTCGTCCATAGAAACAACCAATGGGCAGCGGCTGTTTTCCTACAAATCATGTCCTTGGGCATGCGTACTTGATAGGAATGGGGGAGTAGCAAGTGTCGATACGGCAGGGAATCTTTTGTGGAATAATGCTTTTCCCATAGTCTTTGAACCCGATAGGCCCAAGGTAATACAGACGGACAGCAGCACGTTGGCTGTAAATTTCACCAAGGACACAGTTTCCATGAACACCGTCCTGACACCGCCCGTGCTCATGTACATGGATTTGTCCGGAAATATCACCTCAAAGTATTCCTTTTACAACAATATCGACAAAAAAGTCGCTGATATTAGCCCGGTTTGGGAAAAAGGTTTGGTCGGTGCGGGCCGGGCCGACCTTGGCTATACCGGGTCAAGCACGATGTCGGTCGGCTGGGCCTTCCGGTTCGATGAAAACAGGGAGCTGATTTGGCAAAGGTATTTTGCCGATACAACCCAAAAAGGGAAGGATTTTTCACTGGACAATATCATTCCGACCAAAGATGGCGGTTTCATCGCCGTTGGAAATGGAGTGAACAATATGACCGGTGTAACGGAACGGCACAATTGGATACTCAAACTGGACGCAATGGGCTGTGTCGAACCGGGCTGCGGGGACACCAGTTTTGTGACGACCGCATCGTCCGAACCTGTTTTTTTGAAGGGAAAGGACATCAAAATCTATCCAAACCCGGCGGATACTTATGTCAATTTGGAATTTCCCGATGAATTTGACTTGAAAGGATTGACTGTTTCTTTGGTTTCAAACACGGGCAGAACCGTCAAAACGGTCGATGTGGCCGGGCGGGAAATGCGGCTGGATTTGCCGGATCTGCCGAGCGGGGTCTATTTTTTGATGATCAGGAAGAGGAATGAGGTCATAACCAGCAATCGGATTATTTTGAATCATTAATTTTTTCAAACCAAAGTCATGAAAAAAACAGTTTTCAGCTCTGCCGTCCTTATCGGGATGCTCTTTTTTATTGCCTGTGATAAAAAAACAGAAAAAATCCTTGATCCACGATGCGAAATGACCCCTCATGGTGGGCCTTGCAATGCCTATATCATTAAATACTATTGGGACCCAGTTGAACAAAAGTGTACCCTGTTTGGATGGGGTGGATGTGGAGGGTCGGTCCCTTTTCAGAGTTTGCAGGAATGCGAAGAATGCGATTGTGCCAAATAATATCGCATTTGAACAAAAAAAGGGGACGATCCCGAAACCTCGAAACCGTCCCCTTTTGGGATATTTTCAAAAAGGAAAAATCACTTTTTGCCACGAAGCGCGCGCGGGATCTCAATTTGGGCAATCGGGATTGCACCTGCATTGATGATCTGCACACCGTCCTGGAGCTGGATGTCGCGCACCCGGATGCTTTGGCCAAGTTCGAGGTTGGTGATGTCGGCGACCACTTCGTCGAGCATGTTTTCGGGCGTGGTCAAAACTTTCACCGAGCGGAGGCTGGCGATGAACTTGCCACCGTTTTTCACGCCGATGGATGAGCCGGTGAACGTGATCGGGATGGTTGCCTTGATTTTTTTGCCCGGCACGAGCTCGAGAAAGTCGAGGTGCTGCACGGCATCGGTCGTCGGGTGGAACTGGATTTCCTTGAGGATGCACTTGTAGGCTTTGCCGTCAATTTTCAGGTCGACCGTCCTGAATTTTGGGGTATAAACGAGCTTGCGCAATTCCTTTGGGTCGGCGGTGAACGAAACAGTCGCGGCGCCACCGTACATGATGCAGGGGACTTTTCCGCTGTTCCGAACAGCAGTTGCTGCTGCGGTGCCTGAGTTTTCGCGTTTTTCGCCGTTGATGGTGATGAATTCCATTGTATTTTTTCTTTAAAACGATATGCTTTTTAATTCGGAGCGCAAAAGTAGAAATACCGTCGGGATTACAAACCGTTTTGGGAAATTTCGTTCAAATTTCCGTTTCACGAAAGTTTTTTTACCTCGCCCACCGCCACAAAGCCGACCCTTTTCTCCGCCGCCCGCTCGAAAATATCGCCCGACGCATTTTCCAGCCGCAAAACGCCGCGCGGGCAGACCGCCGAACAGATGCCGCAACCGACGCACGAGGCCCGCAAAATATCCTGCCCCTGTTGCGCGTACGCCCGGACATCGATGCCCATTTCGCAATAGGTCGAGCAATTTCCGCAGGAAATGCACTGCCCGCCGTTGGTCGTGATGCGGAATTTGGAGGCCTTTTTTTGCCAAATACCGAGCCACGCGGCCATCGGGCAACCAAAACGGCACCAAACCCGGTTGCCCAAAATGGGGTAAAAACCGACCCCGATCACCCCCGAAAAGGCCGAACCGATCAAAAATGAATAGGTTTTGTAGAAATTTTCGCTCGCCGGCCCCAAAACGGAGCGGCCCGTTGCCACGTTGAGCCACAAAAGCCCGGTCATCAGGACGACGAAAACCAGCACCCCGTGGATCATCCACCGCTCGATTTTCCATGCCTTCATCGACTTGTCGGAAAGGTGGCGGAAGGCGTCGCCGCTTGTTTCCGCGAGGCCGCCGCAGCCGCAGACCCACGAACAATACCATCTTTTTCCAAAAAAATAGGTCAAAATGGGCGTTGCGATGAAGAACATGAACAGGCTGAAAAAGAAAAAGATCAGCCCCAATTTGGTCGTCGCCGAGATTTGCAGCGCCGAATCGAACGCTTGCGGCGTCCCCTGATAATAGCTCAACGGCCACCAATAGGTGAAAAAAATCTCCGGCTCTTGCATCGAAACGAGGAAAGCGGGCAGCAAAAACGCGAAGCCCACCTGAAAGAACATCACCGAGGCCGTCCTGACCTGTTGGTACTTGTTGTGGCGGTATTTGACGAGCATTTTAATCCCCAAAAGCACGATGGACAGCGTGTAAAACGTCCCATAAACGAACCATTGGTTGGCCGGGCGGCCTTGCAAAAACTGGCTCAACGGGTCAAAAAGCCGCGCCAAACCGGTGTTCGGCTGTCCGCTCACCACGCCCAAAAGTTCGGGGAACCAGTACAAACAGACATAAAATCCGGTGAAAACGATGCCCGCCAACCAGCCCAAAATGCCCCGCGCGGTCATGCCCCCGGTGAAATTGCCGTTGTTGGAGATGCCCGCCGGGCGGCCCTTATATTGCTCAAAAGTGAACCAAAGGCTGCCAACCGTCAGCGAACCGAGCGCGGCCCAGAGCATCAAGCCCGGTTCGGGGACCCATTTGCCGACCCACGCCATGAAAATCAACAGCAAACCAATGCCGACGAGGGCGAGGGCGGCCTTTTGCTTGATAGAGATCGGCGGGTTCGGGTTGGCGACGGAAATGCTTTCTGGTTGCATAAGGCGTTGATTGATCATTGTTTGGCTCAAATAAAGTCAATAGACACCTTCCCCCGGCCCGGGCCATTTGACTTTCATCGATATACGTCCCGACTCGGACGAATGGATTGCGTCAACCGTCCAGCCGAGCCGATTTCCGAACGATGCGCCCGCCCAAAATGGTCAACGGGATCACCATCGTGAGCGAGATCGCCGCGTACCACCACGGGTGCGCCGATTGAAAAGTAAGCCCGATCGTCTGGAAGAGCAGCATCCCGAAACCAGTCAGCATGACGGCCTTGCGGGCAATCTTGTCGCCCTCCGGGACCGATATCTTTGCGGCGACCAGCCCGGCCACGAACGCGCCGAGCGCGATGCCCGCAAGCGAAAGGTAGCGGACCGAATCGGGCATTTTTTGAAAATAATCGGTCGCCAATTGGAGGTTGGTGATGTCGAAATTGGCCGGGCGCGGATAGATCGCCGCGCCGATGGAACTGAAAAAAGTGGAGGCGATCGCGCCGGAAACGAGCCCGGTGATGATGCCGATCAATTGTCGGAGCATTTTTTTTTGAAGGTAAAGGGAAAAAATAAAAAGGCAAAAGTGCCGGATCGTTTTGGTTTCCGTGGCGAAACAATGTGGCCACGACCTTGTTTTTGGCCAACGCCACAAATTGCGCGAATTATTATCGGATGTCAACCGAATGGCCCTGAAATTTGTGGTTTCTGTGCAAATTGTGGCCAATAAACTCACGGCCTCAATCGAAAAAAAATGGTAACTGTTTAGGCCGGGGCTGTACCGGACGGCTTTAGCCGCCGTATTGTGTTAAAAAT
>JANOQP010000526.1:0-8993 GCA_031414895.1 Saprospirales bacterium | reverse complement strand
CGCACCGCCAAAAAGGAGCAATTTTTCGGTCAAAGTGGTCTTGCCCGCATCCGGATGGGCGATGATGCCGAAGGTTTTGCGGCGGTTTATTTCTGCTGTGAAATTCATATTTGACAAAAAATCAAGCGCGGCTTGGCTGGTTTCGACCGGCCAAGCCGCGCTTTTTTTAAAAAGTGGGCGAAGGTAGTTTTTTGGCATTGAAAAGTTGATGGCGGGGACGCCATCAGCGGCCACGACAATGGCCAAAAGCGTGGGGCCTATAATTTTCGGAAAGTATGCCCCTCGCAATTTTCGGATTCGAGGCTGCTTTTTTGGGCAACCCGGATCGCGTCACGGTCTTCGCGGGAGATTTCAACAATGCCCGGCGAACCGGCGGCGTCCATGTTTTTAAATACAAAGACCATTTCTTTTTTCTCCAACAACCTGAATTTTACGGGCTTTTCTGACTTCGGGTTGAGGGTCAAAAAGAGCCGAAATTTGCGCTTTTCGAGCAAATAAGTGTCGAATTGTCGGATTTCTTTCCCATCCAAAACTTCAAACCGGCGGCCCACAAAAGTTGAGTCGTCGCGGATTTCCCATTTTTCGACGAGCTGGGTCTTGAGGTCGTTTTGCAGTTCCGACCAAGTGCCGGGCAGCCATTGGATGGAGTTCCAATAGGTTTTGTACATTTCCTTGCGGCGGTTCGCGGCCCAATCACCGGGCGTGGTCGGGGCTTGCGCGCTCATTTCGGCCATGCCGAGGGCGAGGAAAAGGAGCGTGAAAAACAAGTTGCGGCTGTTCATTTTAGTTGAAATTTTGGGCGAAAGTACGCATTGGGAGGTCATCCCGACTTCGGCAATCAGATGGAGTTTGTTATCCTCTTCAAAACAGAAATTCAACCGCCATCCGGCCCCGCGACCAGTTTTTTGATCAGCACAATCTGCCCCAGATGGTAGTGCGCATGCTCGATGACACCGAGGAAATTGCGCTGATAGGTCCCATATTTTTCCTCCACGAAGATTTCCGCAAGGCGGTTCTCGGGAAATTTTTCAATCTCGGCGGCAAAATTTTCGGCCTCGGCCCAAGTTTTGGCCAGCAATTTTTCCCAATCTTCTTGGGACTGGATCGGCGGGTGGTCAAAAGCGAACTTGTCCTTTGTGTCGAGCGAACCGCCCTGCAAGATTTTCAAAACGCCCGCGACGTAATAGTTTATATGGAAAACGAGCGCGACAATCGTGTTGAACGAATGGATTTTGGTCGTCGCCTGCTGCCAATCGACATCGGCGAGGGTGTCTTTTAGGTTGACCCAGGTCCAGTTTCCGCCGAAGTGGGCTTCACGGAGGTGCTTTGCGATAAGGGCGGTTTGGTCCATGTTCAATTGGAAATTTTGCCGCAAAGGCGCGGAGGACGCAAAGTCTTGGATAAAACCCTTTGCGCTCTCTGCGCCTTTGCGGCCACAATAATTCAAGCCATTTCCATCTCCGCCTCCGTCATCGGCGCAATCGCCGCTTCTTCCTCCGGCGTGTCGATCACATCAATTTCATATTTGAGATTGCGGATGATGAATTCCTGCCGGTCGGGCGTGTTCTTGCCCATATAATAATCGAGCAACTGGTCGAGCGAGGTTTCTTCGTCGAGGATGACCGGTTCGAGGCGGATGTTCTCGTCGATAAAAGCGGCAAATTCGTGCGGCGAGATTTCCCCAAGACCTTTGAAACGGGTGATTTCCGGCCTGCCGCGCAGCTTTTTGATGGCGTCCTGTTTCTCTTTTTCGGAATAACAATAGAACGTCTGTTGTTTGTCGCGCACCCGGAACAGCGGCGTGTTGAGGATAAATAGGTGTCCGTTTCGCACGAGGTCCGGGTAAAATTGGAGGAAAAAAGTGAGCAGCAGCAGCCGGATATGCATCCCGTCCACGTCCGCATCGGTCGCGATGACGACTCGGTTGAACCGCAGGTCGTCCATGCCGTCCTCGATATTGAGCGCGTGTTGGAGGAGGTTCAGTTCCTCGTTTTGATAGACCACTTTTTTGGTCATGCCGTGGACGTTGAGCGGTTTTCCGCGCAGCGAAAAGACGGCCTGCGTCTCCGTGTCCCGCGCCTTCGTGATGGATCCGCTGGCCGAGTCGCCCTCCGTGATGAAGACCGTCGTGAACGGCAGCTTGTCCTCCGGCCCCTTTTCGTTGAGGTGGTATTTGCAGTCGCGGAGCTTTTTGTTGTGGACGGCGGCGGATTTGGCGCGCTGATTGGCGATTTTTTTTACGTCGGCCATGTCCTTCCGCTCGCGCTCGCTCTGCATGATGCGCGAGAGGAGTGCCTTCGCCGTTTCCGGGTTTTTGTGCAGGTAATCGTTGAGGTGTTTTTCCAAAAACTCGTTCAGCCAAGTCCGCAGCGCGGGGCCGTCGGGCGCGGAGGTCAGTGAGCCGAGCTTCGTTTTCGTCTGCGATTCAAAAACCGGCTCCTCGATGCGCACCGAAACGGCGGCGATGATCGACTCGCGGATGTCCTTCGGCTCGAACTGTTTTTTGTAAAAATCGCGCACCACTTTCACGATCACCTCCCGAAAAGCGGCCAAATGCGTCCCGCCCTGCGTCGTGTTCTGCCCATTGACGAACGAGTAATATTGTTCGCCATAATGGTCGCCGTGTGTCAGCGCGATCTCGATATCGGCGTTTTTTAGGTGGATGATCGGGTAGCGGATGCTGTCGGCAGCCGTCTTTTTTTCCAATAAATCCAAAAGCCCGTTTTTGGAAACGAGGGTTTTTCCGTTGAAATGGATCTTCAGCCCGGCGTTCAAATAGGCATAATTCCAAAGCTGGATCTCGATGTATTCGTTCTGGAAACGGTAATTTTTAAAAAGCGAAACATCCGGTTTGAACGAAACGAGCGTCCCGTTCCCCTCGCTGGATTTTATGATTTTATGGTCTTTCACCAACCGCCCCTCGACGAATTCGGCGCATTTCGCCTCGCCCTCGCGAAAGGCCGTCACCTTAAAAAACGTGGAAAGCGCGTTCACCGCTTTCGTCCCGACCCCGTTGAGGCCGACCGATTTCTTGAACGCCTGCGAATCGTATTTCGCCCCGGTATTGATTTTCGAGACCACATCGACCACTTTTCCAAGCGGTATGCCGCGCCCAAAATCGCGCACCGTCACCGCCCCGTCGGCGATGCTGATGTCGATGGACTTGCCGTAGCCCATCGTGTACTCGTCGATGCAGTTGTCCATGACCTCTTTGATGAGGACATAAATGCCGTCGTCCGCCGTCGATCCGTCTCCGAGCTTGCCGATGTACATGCCCGGGCGGAGGCGGATATGCTCGCGCCAATCGAGCGATTTGATGTCGGCTTCTGAATAATTTCCGTTGGAGCTCATCTTCTTTTTGTTTTAAATCAAACAATGACCGTTACTTCTTTTACTTTCGCACCACGAGACTTCTTTTGTGCGCATGCGCTTTGGAGGCCTCGAAAAGTCCTCGGTTGCCAAACCGGGGCATTTTTATTTTCGGACTATCCCATTTCAAAAAACCGTACTGCCGCTCTGTTTTACCTGTGTTTTAATGGCAATTAGCCCCAGCGGGGCGAAATGTTGGTAGGTTTTCGCCAAACCCGTTTTGTTCAGCCCCAGCGGGGCGTGATGTTGGTTTCTTGAAAATATCCCGCCCCGCTGGGGCTTCACAAAGAGGCTTTCAACAATTGGCTACCAACATTTCGCCCCGCTGGGGCTGGTTCAAATCCACGGTTTGCCGACAAATCAGGGGCGAATATAAAAACTTTTTGTTTAAATCACTCCACCCAAATTTCATCCGCAAAAATCCACGCCGCGCTCCCCGTGCCTTTGTGCCAGGCCGGGCAGGTCAGGTGGCTCTGCGTTTTTATCCGAACAAAACGCACCAGTTTTTTCGCGGAAAGCGTCGTTTCAAAATCCTCCAAAAAGCCCTCGCCCGGCCCCGTCGTGGCCCGTTTTGCGAGAACGGTCGAGGCCGCTTGCCAGTTTTTTCCATCCAAAGAAGTCTCGAAAAACACCATCTGCGGGATGAAAACCCATGAGTTGTCGTCCTGCAAAAAGCCGATGCCGATTTTGGAGACCTCTTTCGCCTCGCCCATGTCGAGCACCAGTTCAAGCTCCTTTCCATCGAAGCCCTGCCAGCCGCCGCTGCGGAAATCGGCCCCGCCGCGCAGGCCGTCGATGAGGCCGCGGTCGCCACGACCTGTGTATTGAGGGTTGGGCTGGTTTTGGAGGGTGGTTTTCCAGTTTTTTCGATCGGCTTGTTGGGTGAATTCGGCGGTCATAATTGGACTAGTGTTTTCTTCAATGATTGTGGCCGCTTTGATGACAATCGAGCGGTCGATTTTGATTGGTCCAGAATACCTTAATGAGTTTCTGGTTGGCTCCGTACCATCAGTCGTGTAAAAAACCGACTTGGAAGTTGTCCAATAATAACAGCCCAGTTCAATTTCTTGGGCATCCGTAAAAACTTTCATTCCCTTTTTTACAAAGGGTGCCGCTGGTTTTCTTAAAAATTTCAGGCCATCCGAATCTAATGAATCATAATGGTCTGCCTTTAAAAGCGGATAATATGCCCAGCCTCGGTCGCTAGGCACTGCTCCTTTTGAAAACCAGTCGTGCACAAATGGACGGTTCACTTGAATTAGGCCGTGATGAGATTCAATGAGGTCAGTCATTTTAAACTTCACGTCCGAAAGTTTGAGGCTCTTCCCTTCTCCACATTGAATTTTTGCATCCGAAAAAACAGGGTCAAAGCGGTCGTAAGAACCCGAAACCGGGTCGGTAGGATAAAGCCCAAGCATGGTGAAAACTGCCCATGCCGACATCTGACCGCAGTCATCGTTACCCGGCAGGCCGTCGGGTTTGTCTGTGTACATCGAATCGAGGATTCCCGATACCAGTTTTATGGTTTTCCAATTTTTATGGATGCTCATGTACCAAAAAGGCACATGCTGGTTGGGTTCGTTGCCTTGCGCATACTGGCCGACCAAGCCGGTTAGGTCGGCCTGAACCCGCCCAGTTAGGGGCTTTTTTGAGAAGAAAAACGAATCCAAACGAGCTTCTAGTCTATTTTTGGATTCAAAGAATTCGCCCTGATGCAGGAATCTGTATTGCCACGCGTTACCTTCCGTAAAATTGAAATTGACCTCGGCAGGGTCAAATGGCTCAACAAAAGTTGCGTTCATCTTCGGGCGAAAAAAACCCGATTCGGGTTCATAAAGGTTGCACACTGTGCTGGCTCGACCGCTGAACCTTGCCCAGTCTTTCCAGCGGCCCATTTTCTCGGCCATCAAGCCAATGCTGTAATCATCAAAACTATACTCAATCGTCTTCGACACCGACTCCGGCTCCAAATCCGACGGGATATACCCCAATTTATCGTACAAATCCAGCCCGCGTGTCCCGTCCGTCGCCGCCTTTTTCATCGCCTCATAAAGCGGTTCGACCAGCGAATCCGGCACCAGCCCTTTCAAGTACGCATCCGCGATCACCGGGATCGAATGGTTGCCGATCATGCAATTAGTCTCGTTCGCAGCCAGTTCCCAGACGGGCAGCTTGCCGCCCTCCTCCGATTGCCGCCAAAAAGTGTACATCCAGTCGCGCACCCGCTCCGGTTCAAGGATGGTCATCAGCGGGTGGAGGGCGCGATAGGTGTCCCAAAGGCTGAAAACCGTGTACATCGTCGCGCCTTTTTGAGCTTGATGGATCTGTTGGTCGCGGCCCCGATAGCGGCCATCGACATCCGAAAAAATGTTCGGCGCAATCATCGTATGATATAAAGCGGTGTAAAAAACCGTCCGGTCGCGGTCGCTGCCGCCTTCTATCTCTATTTTGGAAAGCTGTTTTTGCCAAGCCGATTGGGCACGGGTCTTTGCTTTTTCAAAATCAAAATTGGTGGTCTCGGCTTTCCAGTTCGCCTCCGCCCCGGCCACATCGACGCTCGAAATGGCGCATTCGACAACGACCGCGTGGTTGCCGTTGCCCGTCCATTTGAACTCGAAAATGGCCTGTTCGCGCCCGTTCGACCGCACGCCGCTCGGTTTTTTGGAAAATTTCAGGAAGAAAAAAAGCCGCTGGTCGGTCGCCCAGCTCCGCGAAAAACGGTGGCCCGTGATGATTCCTTCATCCATCCGCGAGAGGTCCATGTCCGCATCGAGGACGAGGTCGCGCCATTTTAGGTCGAGCAAAATTTGCCCGTCCCTCATTTTTGGATAAAAATTATACCGGTGAAACCCGATCCTTTCGGAGGCTGTCAGTTCAACCTTGACCAGCGGTTTTTCCAAAAAAACCTCGTAAAAACCCGGTTCGGCACGCTCCCTATTTTTCAAAAAAGGCGAGACAAAATCGGCCCGCTCAAAACTTGTATCAGACGAAACCGGCTGCAAAAGCACGTCGCAATAATCGCTCACCCCCGTCCCGCTCAAATGCGTGTGCGAAAAGCCATAAATCACCGAATCCGAAAAATGGTAGCCGCCGCAGCCGTCCCAATCGCCCGGGTCGGGGCGCGTGTCGGGCGAGAGCTGCACCATCCCGAAGGGCATCGTCGCGCCGGGGAACGTGTGGCCGTGTCCGCCGGTGCCGATGAAGGGGTTCACCCATTTTAATGATGAATTATGAGTGATAAATGATGAATTTTGAGCGAACCCGAAGGCTGTTTTTGTCAATAGTATGGACAAAAAAAGGAGGTGCTTATTGGTCATTATTTTAAAATAAAACATTGGCTGTCAACGGTTTAACTGCCGCAAAGGCGCGGAGGACGCAAAGATTTTTGGATTTTAAAATCTCCGTGTTCTCTGCGCCTTTGCGGCAAAAATGGTTAGTTCGACGGTTCAATAAAATCCCAAAGGTTGCCATAAAGGTCGGCAAAGACACAGACCTTCCCGAACTCCTCGACCGAGGCTTCGCGGACGATCTTCACCCCTTTTTCGAGCAGATTTTGATAGTCGCGGTCAAAATCGTCGGTGTACAAAAAGAGGAAAACGCGCCCGCCCGTCTGGTTGCCGATGCGCGATTTTTGCTCCTCGCCGACGGCTTTTGCGAGGAGGAGTTTGCAGCCGTCGGGACCGGGCGGCGCGATGACGACCCATCGTTTTGTGGGGCTGCGCATGGTGTCCTCGACGAGTGTGAAGTTCAGTTTTTCGACATAAAATTCGATCGCGGCATCGTAATCTTCGACGAGGAGGGCGAGTTGGGCGATGGTCTGTTTCATGGAATAGCCTGTTTGAATCCGTGGGTCAATAATCGGTTCAAATAAAGGGCGGATTTTTCAGACCGAGCCGCAATTCATTTCATTCCAAAAATAGCCCACTCGGTTTCAAGATTTCCATTGCCATGCCTACTTTTGCTGCAAATCAGGAATTCAATTCCTGATTTGCATAAAAAAATGATGGACTTTATCCCGCGCCTCCTTTCCGAAAAAATCGTCCAATTGGCCACCAAGTTCCCGGTCGTGAGCCTGACAGGTCCCCGGCAATCGGGGAAAACGACCCTTTTGCGGCATATTTTCCCAAATCATACCTATGTCAATTTTGAAAACCCCGATATGCGGATGGCCGCGCAATCGGCGCCGCGCGAGTTTTTACGGCAAAACCCAACCGGGCTGATCTTGGACGAAGCGCAACATTTGCCCGAGATTTTTTCGCATATCCAGCTTGCAGCCGATGAGCAGAACCGCCCCGGGATGTTCATTTTATGCGGTTCGCAGTATTTTTTGCTGATGGAAAAAATCTCGCAGAGCCTCGCGGGCCGGGTGGGCGTGCTCCATTTGTTGCCTTTTTCCAATGAGGAACTGAAAAACGGGGGTATTTTCGAGGAGTCGGTTTGGGGCCTGATCTTGAAGGGCAGTTTTCCCCGCGTGTTCCAAAGGGATATCGCCCCGACCGATTTTTACCCATCGTACATCCAAACCTACGTCGAGCGCGATGCCCGGCAGGTGCTGAACATCTCCAACCTGGACACTTTCCAAAACTTCGCCCGGCTTTGCGCGGGGCGCATCGGGCAGCTTTTCAACCAGACCGATCTCGGCAACCTGCTCAACATCGACCAAAAAACGGCGCGGAGCTGGATGTCCGTTTTGCAGACCAGTTTTCAGGTTTTTCTGTTGCCGCCCTATTTCGAGAACTTTGACAAGCGGGTGGTCAAAACACCGAAAATCTACTTTTGGGACACGGGCGTGGCCTGCGCCATGCTCGGCATCCGCAAGCCGTCGGAGCTTTTGACCCATTTTGCGCGCGGCCATTTGTTCGAAAACTATGTCGTGGTCGAGGTATTGAAGGCATTCCACCATCGCGGCATCCGCCCGAACGCCTATTTTTGGCGGGACAGCAATGGCCTCGAAATCGACCTTCTGCTCGATGAGGGCGGCAAGATCGTGCCGATCGAGATCAAATCGGGCGAGCAGGTCAAGCCCGATTTTTTTAAGAACATGGAAGCGTTCAACCAATTTTCAGGGACGGAGGCCGCCCGGAATATCCTCGTTTATGGCGGCGAATTGAATTACCCGCACCCAAAAGGAAGGGTCGAAGGCTGGAAAATGGATGGTTTTTTTGAAAAACTGGGCGAAATCAGGTGAACGAACTTCCTCGACGTGTGCCGTGTGCCGTCCTACCTTTTATTTTTAAAAAATTCCTGCATCAATTGCTGGCATTCGTCCATCATGATGCCCATTTCCATTTTGGTTTTTGGGTGCAAAAGCTCTTTTCCGTGCTTTAAAAAACCGCGTTTTTCGTCCGCTGCGCCGAAAACGAGCCGCCCAAGTTGCGCCCACGCGAGCGCACCGGCGCACATCACGCAGGGCTCGAGGGTGACATAAAGCGTGCATTCGTCGAGGTATTTGCTGCCGAGGTTTTGCGCGGCGGCGGTCAGCGCGATGATCTCGGCATGGGCGGTCACGGCACACGTCGAGGAAGTTCGTTCACCTGATTTCGCCCAGTTTTTCAAAAAAACCATCCATTTTCCAGCCTTCGACCCTTCCTTTTGGGTGCGGGTAATTCAATTCGCCGCCATAA
>JANOQP010000525.1:0-6391 GCA_031414895.1 Saprospirales bacterium | reverse complement strand
GCGTCTACCAATTTCGCCACTCGGCCATTGATGCTTTATTTTAAAAGCGAGGCAAATGTAGAAAATTCCATGACTTAAAACCAAGACTCTTCAATGATAAAAAATTTTCGACAAATACCTGATTTGGGTTGGCATCATATTTGGACAAGTGCAAATTATGAACCGAACGCATGTTTCACTAACAAAATTTAACCTTTAATATCATGTCTAATCGCTCGTTCCAAAACATCGCCCGTGCCGCTAAAAGCACCCTTTCTGTCGCCGCTTTGATGCTCACGATTAACGCTGCCTCCGCACAAATGGCTGAAAATCAATTGGTTGCGGTCGTTGGCCACGATGCTCCTATAAAAGTCATCTATTATGCACCGGGGGCAACAGCAAAGACCGACATCCAGCCGACCTATGCCCGCACGGCGAAAAAACTCTCGGCTGCCTACGAAGGTTTTGCCATCGAACTTGCCGCGACCGATTTTCCGCTCTCGCGTGAAAACGCACTTTTTCGCCAGTTTGGCCGGGTGTTTTTCGAGCGCGGTGAGGACGGAAAATATCATTATTTGATCTTGGCCCAGAATTTTTCGGGCAAAAAAGCCGTCGAGGAATTCATCGCCAAGATCATCAAAAAACGAGCCCCAGAAGCCGTTGCCGTCGAGTTCAAACTTGGCAAGCGCAAATAATCCGTTGATTCAAAACCAATTACACATATCCAAACCGTGCGTCAGTTTCTTGGCGCGCGGTTTTTTTTTAAAACAGTTGAGATCATCCATTATTGGCCTTAAACCTCCGCCCGCAAAACCTCCAATGGCGGCTTCCGCACCACTTCCCGCGTGTTCAAAAGTCCGATCAGGATGGTCAGGAAAACAATCCCGCCCGTCGTGAAAATGAGCGGCCACCAGTCGAGGTGGAACGGAACCTTGAACGAAAATTTCGCCAGCAAAAACGCCGCGCCGACCGACAGCCCCGCGCCTGCGAGGCAGGCAAGGCTGCCCAAGAAGAAATATTCTAGCCCGTTGATCCACAAGATCTGGGCGCGGCTCGCGCCGAGCGTCCGGAGCAGGACCGACTCTTTTACCCGTTGAAATTTGGAGAGGTAAAGCGACGACAAAAGCACCAAAAGTCCGGTCAAAATGCTGAAAAGTGCCATAAACCGGATGACAAACGACACTTTTTTCAAGATTTCGTCCACCGAACGGAGAATCTGGGTGAGGTCGATGGCCGAGACGTTCGGGAATTTTTCGACCACGAGGCCCTGAACTTTTGCAGATTGTTCGGGCGAGGCCGACCGCGAAACGAGGACCCGGAACTGCGGCGCGTCCTCCAAAAAACCGTTCGGGAACAGCACCAAAAAATTGGTCTGCACACGCCCAAAATCCACCTCGCGGATGCTCGCGACGACGGTTTCCATCGGCACGCCGCTCACGTTCCACGACTGCCGCGAACCGATTTTGAGCTTTGCGGTCTCCGCATAAGAACTGGCGACGGAGATCTTGATCGGCTCGCCGGGCGCGGATTTCGTGCCGGGGAACTCGCCCTCGATGATTTTTTCGGTCTCGATGAGCGTGTCGCGGTAGGTCATCCGGTATTCCTTGTCGAAGACCCAATGTTCGAGCCGCTTGGTCGAGTCGGTCAGCGCAAGCTCGTCGGCCTTCGTGCGGCCATCAATGGCGTCGAGGCGCATCGAGATGATCGGCACGTCCTGCAAAACGGGGCAGCCGTTGTCGTTCAGCATCGCGGCGACGGCCTCTTTTTGGTCGTTTTGGATGTCAAAAAGGAGGAGGTTCGGCTGTTTTCCCGCGCCCGAAAACGAGACTTGCGAGAGCAAAAGTTGTTGGATCAAAAACAAAGTTGACAACAGCAGCGTCCCCAAACCGATGGTCACGACGAGCATAACTGTCTGATTATCAGGCCGGAACAGGTTTGCGACCGCTTGCCGACCGACAAAACTCCAGCCCCTCGGGAAGAATTTGCGGAGCAAAAACATCAGCACCCGCGCCAAGATCCAGAGCAAGACGAACGCCCCGGCGATGCCGCTCATGAAATAGGCCGTTTGACTGAAATCGCGGATCTGGAGCCACGAAAAACCGAACAAAAACACCGCGATCAAGACCGACACGCCGAGCCGCAGCCAAATATTGGTGCTCGTTTTTGCCCCAAAACTTGCCCGCAAAGTGCTCAATGGCGAGGTCTGCAAGATGCCCGAAAGCGGCAGCAGCGCGAACAAAATGGCTACCGCCAGCCCGGTGGCCGTGCCTTCGAGGAACGATTTTGGGGAAAAATCGGTCGTTACATTGTCCAACGGGAGGAAATCTTTGAGCACCCACGGCAGCAATTTTTGCACAAAACTGCCCAAAAGCGCACCCGCGACCGCCCCGATCAGCCCGATCCCGATGATCTGGATCAAATAGATCAAAAAAGCCCGTTGCCCGCTCGCGCCGAGGCAGCGCAAAATGGCGACCGTCGGCAGCTTGTCCTTGATATAGATCGAGACCGCGCCCGCCACGCCAATGCAGCCGAGCAGCAGCGAAACAAAGCCCACGAGGTTCAAAAAAGTGCCGAAAAGGCCGAACGCGCCGCCGACCGATTCTTTCCGTGATTCGACGGACTCGAACTGCAATTGGGCCGTTTCGACCGATTTTTTGATGGATTTCAGTTCAATTTCGGGAATTTCCACCCCGTCGGGCAGTTTCCAATAATTTTGGAACCAGAGCCGGCTGCCCTTTTGGACCAGCCCCGTCGAGTCCATAAATCGCGCCGGGATCCATACGGTAGGCGCAATCGACCCAGCAAAACCGGCGCGGCCGGGCGATGAAATGAGGTCGCCCTCGATCTTGAAAACGAGGTCGCCGATCTTGACCGAATCGCCGACGGAAAGCCCGAATTGGAGCATCAGCGAATGGTCGACGAGCGCATTTTTGCCGGCGCGAAAAGTCGAAAAAGCGGCCGCCGGCTCTGTTTTGACCGTCCCAAAAAACGGGAAACCATCCTCTACCGCACGGACGAGGGCGAGGCGCGTCCCCTTGCTTTTCGGGAAATACGCCATGTTGATCAGGTTCTGCACGACCGATTTTTTTTCGGCCAAACCATTGATTTTCAACGAGATAGAGTCCGGGAGCGGCACATTTCCCTCCGCCAAAAGGTCGGCGCCGAGCAGGGTTTTCGCCTCGCGGTTGATGTCCTTTTTGAGGTTTTCCGAGAACGACTGGACGGCGGTGATCGCCGCGATGCCCGCCACGATGGACGAAATAAAGAGCAGCATCCGCGCCCGGTTGCGGCGGCTGTCGCGCCAGGCCATGCGGAGGAGCCAGGAAAATGAGTTCATCTATGAATTACGGATGGCGGGTTGCGGATTTTTTTTCGCGCCGGGGCTTTTTGATTTTTTGCGCAAAATTGGCTGGTGGAGAACAGCGGAGGGCGGGTTGGGTTGAATTTTTTTGAGGAATATTGTCCGGGCAGCGATTATTGTACAGTTGCTTTGCCACGAATTGCACAAATTTCACGAATCGGGTTTTGTACAAACGATTGATAGTCAATGGTTTATCAGGTTAAACGCACGAATGGCAAAAATTTGGTGGGGCAGTCAAATTGATGCGATTGTAGGGCATTTTTCAATGCGTTATAAAATTGAAAAATCAACAATTGTTTGTTTTGTCTGCCTTTCGCAGAATTAAAGTGATTTAATGCGTTTAACCTGATGGTTTATAGAAAATTTGGCGAAGCCAATTCGTGCAATTCGTGGCAAATCTAAAGAGCCAAAACGTTTTTAGTGGAGAACAACCAATTTGGCGGTCAATGGCCGTTCGCCGTTTGAAAAAAGGGTGACAAAATAAGTCCCATTTGGCCAGTTGTTCGTATCCAAATAGATTGATTTCTCATCATTTACAGCATCAAACGCTCTGATTAGGTTTCCGAGAACAGAATAGACTTTCAATTGTCCGTTCTGCCATTTTCAAAACCGAGCCAATTACCTGACTATGGATTTATTGGCAAAACGGGCAATTTTGAAAAAAAAGGTGCAGCCAATAGTTTTTGCTGGGCTACAGGCAGGCTTGTTATTGAACGAACACAGAGAAAGTATCGGAATTGAATCAGGAAAGGGGAGCTCTTATTTTGAAAACCCTGAAAAATTGACTTTGGGCTGGGTTTTTGGTGCAGGTTTCCTGTTTAAAAACATGATTGGGCTTCAATTTGAGGTGTCGCACGATATTTTGCCAGCAATAAACAATGAAAGGATAAAGGCCAAAAACCTTGTTTGGTCGTTGACCATGCCTGTTTACATCTCCTATTTACTTTAAAGAAGAAATAAATGTAAATTTTGTGTGCCGTTGCTTGGTGAAAACAGGCAACGGTTTTTTTATTTTCAAATCAGTATTTGGATTGAGTCGCAAATATTCAAGAGCGATTTTGATGCAATCGTGGAGGTGATTATCTCTAACACTTCCGCTTGGTCGAAGGTTTCCATCGTACCCAGCAGCTGATTAGGCATTGTTGCAGCCGTCAATAACAGTCCCAATTGAAAAGCACCCTCGAAAAATCGCCCGCCAGCAAATCTTTTTCACGGATGAAAAAATTGGCGACCCCGTCGTCGCCCCACGCGCAACCGATTTCGTCGTCCGAATCGAGCTGAAAAAGCAGCACCATCGGGTCGTCCGCCGTGCGCGGGTCCTCTTGCGTGAAATGCGCGTAGCCACCGATTTTATGGCCGGGCGCGAGCAGGGTTTCCTCCAATTGTTCCTGGATGGCCCATTCGTCCGCGCCAAATTTTTGAAAAAAATCGGCCCCGAGTTTTTGCTCAAACCGATAATCGGTCATCGGGACAATCTCCGTAACTTCCTCAAAATCAATCAGATAGGTTGCCTCAGCGTCAATCGGCATATCCTCCATTTTTTTCAAATAGGAAAAATCCGTCAGCCGCTCGCCCGGTTTTTTTTCGTCAAAATCGGGGAAAAACACGGCGCGGAAATCGGCCTGGTTTTCCCCGTTGTCGAAATCGAGGCCGAAGCCGTCGTCGTCGGCGATCCAAAATTGGAGCAGCCCTTTTTTGGGAAAATTTTCAAGCGGCGGCATTTCCGAAAAATTGATTTGCGCCAAAAAAAACAGGTTTTCGCCCAGTGAACCCGTCGGCACGGGCCGGTCGTTTGGCCAAAAAGGTTCGCCACCGAGCTTGCTCCGCCAAAAATCGGCGCGGGCCCTTTTTTTTGGCAAAATCCGGACGGGGGGCAGCGCGGTTTCGAGCAGCGCGGCGCGAAAGGGCTCCATTTTAGCGGGAAGCGGAAAATCCATGTGTTGAAAAATTTTCCACAAAAGACGGTCAGGTTGGGTGAAATTCGCCCGCTATTTTGAAAAAAGACCGCCGCGCCCCGCACTTTTTGAACCACGAAAAATGTCGATTGAAATTTTTGTTGTTGTCCTCCTCGCCTCGTTTTTGCACGCCGGCTGGAATTTTTTGATCAAAAAAATCGGTGGCGGCGTGCTTTTGGTCTGGCTCGGCGCGGCGGCGATGACGGTGGTCTTGCTGCCTTTCGTGATCGGATATTGGTATATTTACCAGCCACAACTCACTGAATATCAATGGTTTGTGCTGTTCCGGTCGGGCGTTTTGCACACAATCTATTTCCTCGTTTTGCAAAAAAGTTACGAGGCTGCCGACCTCTCGGTGGTCTATCCCGTCGCTCGGGGGACCGGCCCGCTGCTCTCCTCGATTGGCGCGGCGATTTGGCTTGATGAGGCCATTTCAGGCGTTTCGATGATCGGGCTGGGCTTCGTCGTGGCCGGGATCGCGCTGCTGGCCGGGTCCAATTTTCTCAAAAAAAGCGAGCGGCCTGCTTCCATTGGCGTGCTTTGGGGCATCGCGACCGGGTCGTTGGTCGCGCTTTATACATTGACGGACGGGCAGGCCGTTCGCGCACCCATTTTGCTCGCGCCGATCTTGATCGAGTTTTCGTCGAACCCCATCCGGCTGGTCGTGCTGTCGCCGCTGGCTTGGCGCAAAAGGTTGGAAATCAAGGAGTTATGGCAAAAACATTGGGGCAAGATCATGATTTTTGCCATCATGGCCCCATCCGGTTTTATGATGATCTTGTGGGCGATGCGCCACGCTCCGGTCCATGTGGTCGCGCCGATGCGCGAATTGAGCATCGTGATCGGGGTGATCTTGGGCGGGCGGTTTTTGGCGGAGGAAAACTGGAAAATGCGGTTGGTCGGCTCTGTTTTGATTGTTTTGGGCGTGTTTTTCTTGGCTTTCGGGCATTGAAAATTGCTTTTTTGGCAAAAAAATCCCCGCCCCATGTGAAATTTCAACATGGGACGGGGACTTTAAAAGGGCCTCAAAAAAATTCAGACCTCCGCTTTCACGGCATCAACTACAGCTTTAAAAGTTGTTGGGTGGTTGAGCGCG
>JANOQP010000524.1:0-1586 GCA_031414895.1 Saprospirales bacterium | reverse complement strand
ATTACGAAATTTTATTCAAAACCATTTCGGCCAACCAAAAATTGACCTTGAAAATTTTGCAGGGCAATAAAAAAATAGAACCCATTGCTCCGCCCGCCGATGAACTGATCGAAAAAATGCGGCCCGAACTGACGGACGGGCCTGGCTCGTTTTTCAGTCTGCCCGTGCTTTTTGGATTGATCGGCATCGCGGGATTGGCCGTGTTCGGGCTCTTTTTTATTAAAAAAAACCAGCGGCAAAAACCTGTTGAGCAGTTCGTTCAGGCGGCACTAAAACCGAAGGTGAACCAAGATTTTGCGCGCATAAAAATGGGCGAGGCGCAGGTTTTTATGGAAAATAATGATGCGACCAGCTTTTATCTCGGGGTCAGCGAGGCGGTCGAGTTTCATTTTTCGGAAAAATTCCGGCTCGATCCGGCGCAGGTTTCCCGCGAGGTTTTGTTGGAAAAAATGGGAGCGGCGGGCGAAGGCCGGGAGTTTATTGAAAAATTCGAGCGCGTCTGGCGAGTCTGCGAAATGGCGCGTTTTGCCGGGATGCCGAACGCAGGGTCGATGGCGGGGATTTTGGCGGATGCGCAATATTTGATTGGAAAACATTGAAAGTTTTGGGCAAAAACAAAGCAGCCCGTCCTTCGTTTATCCGTTTTCGCGCTCCCATTTTTGCGCTATTTCCCACTATTTTTGAAATCCATTTTATGAAAAAGAACCATAAATTTATCGTTGTCGCGGCCATTGCCGTCCTCGGGCTCGTCGCGTTCCGGCCCAACGGCCCCGGCGGGCGGTATTTTGAGATTGCAAAAAACCTCGAGATTTATACCAATGTTTTCAAAGAATTGAACACAGGGTATGTGGACGAACTCGACCCTGGCAAGCTCATGCGAACCGGCGTTGATGCGATGCTCGGCAGCCTCGACCCGTACACAAATTATATTTCAGAGACCGATATCGAGGGCTACCGCTACCTCACCGAGGGGAAATATAATGGCATCGGTGCGAACAGCCGAAAAATGGGCGAGTGGGTCACCGTGACCGAGATCTTTGAGGGTAGCCCCGGTCAAAAAGCGGGCCTGAAAGTCGGCGACCAGGTCATTGCGATCGACGGGCAATCGGCCAAAAACAAATCGGTCGAGGCGATCATGGAGATTCTGCGCGGCTTTCCCGGAACGGAGGTTGATATCGAGGTAAAACGCCCAGGCCAATCGAAAAACCAAAAACTCACCCTCAAACGCGACGAAATCACCATTTCCAGCGTGCCATATCACGGCATGGTCAGCCCCGAAATCGGCTACGCGAACCTCACCACTTTTACCCGCGACGCGGGCACGAACATCCAAAAAGCGCTCGAGGACCTCAAAAAACAGCACCCAGAAATGAAGGGCTTCATCCTCGACCTGCGCGACAACGGCGGCGGCCTGTTGGCCGAGGCGGTCAATTTGGTCAACGTTTTTGTGCCAAAAGGGGAGGTGATCACGTCCACAAAAGGGAAAGTGGAGGAATGGGACCGGACCTTTAAAACGCTCAACAAGCCCGTGGACGAGTCGATCCCGGTGGTCATTTTGATCGATAAAATGTCGGCCTCGGCCTCGG
>JANOQP010000523.1:0-1805 GCA_031414895.1 Saprospirales bacterium | reverse complement strand
CCGCGTTTTTGTCGCCGTTTTTGTGAAAACCACGCCGCCCGCTCCGTTCGGGGCCGCTGCGCAAAGTTTCCCGGCGATGAACAACCCGACGGTTGCGAGCATCTCTGTTTTTGGGCAAAATATTTTGTGGTACGATATGGCCTCGGGCGGCAGTTTGTTGCCCCCCGGAACGCTTTTGGTCGATGGCATGCACTTTTTTGCAACGCAAATGGTCAATGGCTGCACCTCGGCCACGCGGCTCGACGTGCTGGTCACCTTGATCCCGACGCCGCCCGCGCCAACCGGGGCTTCGCCGCAGACCTTTATTTCTGGAAACAACCCAACGGTCGCCAACCTGGCGGCAACGGGCATGAACATCAAATGGTACGCCTCGCCAATGGGCGGGATGCCGCTGCCTCCGTGGGCGCCGCTGGTTGATGGGCAAATTTATTACGCAACGCAAACCGTGGACGGTGTCGAATCGAGCAACCGAATGGCTGTTTTGGCGATAATCTTGATTTCGCCCGCACCTCCAACCGGTTTTTGCATGCAAAGTTTCTGCATCGGCGATATGCCGACACTTGCAAGCCTGACCGTGGTTGGAATGAATATCCAATGGTATGCAACCGCTTCGGGCGGGATGCCGCTTCCTATGAACACGCTTTTGGTGAATGGCCAAACGTATCACGCCACACAAACCGTGGGTGGCATCGAATCGGTGCCGCGCTTTCAGGTGATGGTTAATATTGTCACGCCCGCACCGGGGCATGTCTGCATCGGCGGGTGCAGTAATTGACGCTTTCAAATTTTTTGAAATAAAAAAAACCGCACTGTCGAGACCGATGGCGCGGTTTTTTTTTGAAGAATGCTATTCCACGAAAGAGCGGAAACATGGCTTTTCACAACCCTTTTATTTCACCCAAACTGCCGGACAAACTGGGTCAAATCATCCTCTTGGGCAAGGCCGAGGCTTTTTCGCAAACGATAGCGGGCGGTGTTGACGCTTTGCGTTGAGATGTGCAGGATGGCGGCGATCTCTTGGGTGTCGAGGTTCATTTTCAAGAGCGTCATCAGGCGCAGTTCGTTCGCGTTGAGGGTGGGGAATTGGGCCAAGGTGGCCGAGTAAAAACGGGGGTTCACCCGTTCAAACTGTTCCCGGAATTGGCCCCAATCACTTTCGCCGTTCATTTCCAGTTTGATTTTCTCGAGGAGGCGTTTCTGTTTTTTGGTATCCTCGGCTGTGGGTGTTGAAATGTTCGCCAATTCCGTTTTTATACCGTCGAGGAAATTCCCTTTTTTGGCCAAGAGCAGCGCAAAATTGTTGAGTTGGTCGTGTGCGGTGTCCAATTGCTGGGTGAGCAGCGCTTTGTCGGTCTCGATGATGCGGTTTTTTTCGGCCAAAAGTTCGGCCAGCTCGGTGATCTGGCGTTTTTGCATTTCGAGCATTTTTCCGTCCAAAAACTGTTGCGCCATTTTGTTGTACCACACCGTGGCCACCAAGAAAATGAACAGCGTGAAACCGAACACCGCAAACAGCCAAAACTGCGTGTCCAACTTGGGTAGGCCCGGTTGCCACAAAACGGCCACACTCATTACCCCTGCCGAGACCAACATCAACCAAAACCGGGGCTTGACCGTGAGGACAAAAAGGCTGATTGTGAGCAGCACGACGGCATAGAAACCGAGGGCTTGGTTGAACTGAAAATTGAGCGCCGCCTTCAACATCGGAAACGCCCATGCCCAGAAGATGCAGATGTCGACGATCCGTTTGAGCCTGTGGTGCGGGTATTGCCCGTTGCGGATGCGCGACAGGTTGAGGGCAAGCC
>JANOQP010000522.1:0-1683 GCA_031414895.1 Saprospirales bacterium | reverse complement strand
AGCAATTTACGCATTTCCCGGATGGCAAAAACAAGGGGCCCTTATGAAAAATTTAGGGTTTGGACGTTTTTGGGATCAAATCAAAAACTGCCCGTTCCGATAGATCAATTCGCCGTCAGCAAAAATCTCGCCCCCGCGGGTCATGTCGGCGATCATGTCCCAATGCACCTGCGATTGGTTTTTGCCGCCCGTTTGGAGGTAGCTTTGGCCGATGGCCATGTGGATGGTGCCGCCCATTTTTTCATCAAAAAGGATGTTTTTTGTCAATCGGTCGATGCCATAATTGGTGCCGATGGCCGCCTCGCCGAACCGCCGAGTGCCTTCGAGGGAAAAGATTTGGTCCAAAAATTCCGATCCCCGCCGCGCATCCCATTTTTCAATCAGCCCATTTTTGACGGTCAAAGTCACGCCTTCCACTTCATTTCCCTGATAAATACACGGGTGCGTAAAATGCACGACACCGTTCACGTCGTCCTCGACCGGGCTGGTATAAACCTCGCCGGAGGGCATATTTGTCTGGCCGTCGGAGTTTATCCAAACACGGTTTTTTGTCCCAAAACTGATGTCAAAAAGGGGGCTGCGATACCGGACTTTCGTGGCGCGGTTGAGGCGGTCGGCTATATGTTGCTGGTTTTTTCGGACCTCGAGCCAAGCCGCGCGGGGGTCAGGTTCGAACAGTTTGCAGGCCGAAAAGACGAATTTTTCATATTCCCCCAAGCTCATCCCCGCTTCTTGTGCCGCCGAGTCGGTCGGAAACTGGCATAGGTTTCGGCGCAGCGAGCGCGTCGCCGTCCGTTCCGACCATGTTTTTGAGATTGGCGACATCGCGTCGCTGCGCAATTTCGAGCGGTCGGCTGGCGCGTTCTGCATTTCCCGAAGGTTGAACGGGGCGCGGATGGTCAGGTGGCAATCGAAAGTTTCGATCGCCGTTTTGTAGCCCGGCGGCGGGGTTGCGAGGGCCTCGTCGGAGGCATTTTCGAGAAAAAGCATTTCTTTCCCGCGAAAAGAAAGCTCCGTTTCGACGACCGATGCGCCCGCCAAAAGTGCTTCACGGTAGACTTCGCGGACGAGCGGTTCGCCCAAAACGGTGGATGAGACCATCACTTTGTCGCCCGGTTTCACGTCGAGGCAATAGCGGACGAGGAGTTCGGCGTACTTTGACAGCATTTCGTTGGGCATGGGCTGGGTATATTTGCGCGGGTTTGCGCGTTTGATTTTGTGTGAAATTCGGTTCGGCAATGGTAGTTTTTTTCAAAAAAATTTGCCCGAAAAAGCTGGCCTGCCGCCAAAATTTGTTTTCTAAAAAACACACAACACATTGATTTTCAATACTTTGAAAAGTTTTTTTTCAAAAAAAACAAATATCGTCGAAGTCCTCGCTCGTGAGGGTCTGCGACCCGAAATGTGGCGTGTCCTCGCTCGTGAGGGTCTGCGACCCGAAACGTGTCGTTCGCAGGTCTTTGACCTGCCGTTTCTGACGCGACTTTTTACGCAGGTCAAAGACCTGCTAACACGGCGTATCGGGTCGCTGACCCTCACGAGCGGGATTTTCGTGGTTTTGCCCTTCCTTTTAAACGCCCAAAACCCGCTCCCCACTATCGCCCAGGACACCGCGCCCGCGGCACTTCCCGCAGGGCGTACCGATGTATTCAGTCACCACCTGGCGCGCGATCAAGTCCATCA
>JANOQP010000521.1:0-5792 GCA_031414895.1 Saprospirales bacterium | reverse complement strand
GCTTAATGCGGCGAAGCTCTTCAAACATGATATTCATACGTTGAAAAATTTTGGTGAACGAATGAGATTGTGATGGTTGGGGCAAATGCCCCGATTTGTTGGGGCAATGTAGGCAGTCCCCGAATATCCAAAAACTAAACCGGGGATTTTTTTTAAATTAAATAGATGACAAAAAAATCGAATTTTAACACGGCTTTTTTGGCTTGATGATTGCACTATGTTAGAAGAATTCCCGATTTATTTTTAAAATAGATATTAAAAGAATAACCACTTGTTTTCCTTTGCCCTCCTCTCATGGTGGCGACTTTGGCATCCCAATTGCTCAACGTCTTTTATATTTCTCCCTAATACTTGCACGAACTCCCCAGCTGGCCTGCATTGCGCAGGTTCGGTTTTTTGTGTTTTTCCAATAATCACCCTGGTCAAGCGAAGCTAATAATCAACTTGAATCAATCATTTTAACCGGTTTAATTATCATGTTAAGAACTACAAAAGCGATCCTTTACATTTTACTGATGGCGGCCTCGCCCTTGTTGGCACAGATCCCGCAGGGGATTTCCTACCAAGCGGTTGCCTGCGACGCGAACGGCGTTGAGCTGATCAACCAACAGGTCCGGGTGCGCGCCGCCATCCTCCGCGACGGGCCAAACGGTCAGCCACAATGGATCGAGGTCCATTCCATCGACCCGGTCGGGCAAAACCTGAAAACGGATGCTTTCGGGCTTTTCACCATTAATATAGGACAGGGCCTTACCCAACCGGGCGGGGCGATTGCTGCGTTCCAGGACCTTGATTGGAGCTACGGCAACCTCTGGCTCAAAATGGAGCTTGACGCGACCGGCACCGGCACTTTTGCGTTTATCGGCGCGAACAAAATTTGGTCCGTGCCTTATTCTTTGTACTCAAAAAGGTCGGAATTTGCCAAAAATGCGGACGCTGCGCTAACGGCGGTCAACGCAACAAACGCCGTCAATGCCACCAACGCCACCAATGCGGTCAACGCTACGAACGCCACCAATGCGACAAACGCCACCAATGCGGTCAACGCCCAAACCGCCCAGACCGCCCTCGACGACCTCGACAAGGACCCCAAAAATGAGTTGCGCGACCTCAAATTCGACCCGGCGACGAACACCCTTTCGCTCGTGTTGCCCGGAACTGGGGGCACGCCAATCATCACCTTTCCGCCAGCTGCCGACCCAAGCCCGACCAATGAGCTGCAAAACCTGGTCTACGACCCCGTGACGGGAAACCTCTCCATTACAAATGGCACGGGCGGCCCGGTCAATTTCAACGACAAGGACAAAGACCCGACCAATGAACTCCAACAACTGCAATGGGACCCGGCAACAAACACGATCACGCTGGTCCCCATCGGAACTCCCGGCGGGAACACCACGATCACGATCCCGGCCGGCGGCGACCCGAGCGTGACGAACGAATTGCAGGGCCTTATTTTTAACCCGGTCAACAACACGATCACGATTTCGCCCGCGCCGACTGCGCCCGGTCTTTCCTCGACCATTGTTTTGGACGACAACGACAAAAACCCGACGAACGAGCTCCAAAGCCTCCAATGGGACCCGATCACCAAATCCCTGACCCTCGTGAACAACCCGAACGGCGCAACGACCGTCAATATCACTGGCGCGGGCGACCAGAGCGAGACCAATGAGCTGCAGATCCTCTCCTTCGACCCAGCGACGAACACACTTTCACTTTCCCCGGCGGCGGCGGGCCAACCCGTCATCAAGCTCGATGACATGGACGAAAACCCGACGAACGAGATCCAATCGCTCGTTTTCGACCCAGCGACCAATAAAATCTCAATCACCAACCCGTCGAACCCGAACGCGACCCCCAGTTCGATTACGCTCGACGATGCGGACAAAAACCCGACGAACGAGATCCAGACGTTGAGTTTCGACCCAACGACCAACAAGATCAGCATCTCCGGGCCAGTTGGAAGTTCCGGTTCGGCAAGCTCCATCACGCTCGACGACAACGACAAAAGCCCGACCAACGAGCTGCAATCGCTCAATTTCAACCCAGCGACGCACGAGCTTTCCATTTTTCCGCCTCCTTTGGGTGGCCCACAGACCATCTCCATTTCGGATGCGGACTCGAACCCGACGAACGAATTGCAAACCCTTGCCTATGACTCCTTGACCCGCAAGCTTTCCATTTCGCAAGGAAATTCCATTTCGCTGTATCAGTCCGCCCCCGGTTTCAGCGAGTTCCCAGACTGCGGCGGCAAGCCCGATTTTAAGGTGCTTTTGTCGGGTGCTTTTACAGTGCCGCCGGGCAAGACCTTGTTTATCACGGCTGCCGGGCGCTTTATCAATTTGAGCATGCCGGGCGGCCTTATCACTCACCCAAATTCGCCAGCCTTGCCCATTTTGGGCGAGGGCACCACGATTGTGGACTGCAATTGCACGGCCTACCTCACGAACGGTTGCCCGCCCATCCAGCCTGTAATCATTGACCTGAACTCCTCCCTCTATGCGATCAATGGGTACACCGTCCCGACGGGCAAGGTACTTGTCATCAAAAGTGGCATCGAGATCGACGAAGGCCGCCTTGATGTGAGCATTGACAACGGTGCGACCTTCCCGACCATCATCATCGCGCTGTCACCATACGAAGCCGCATCGCGTGCCCCGACATTTCCAGGTGGGACGCGCATCCGGCGGCCTGGGGTTGCCCCGAAAATGGTTCTGACCGGCTATTTGTTCAACTATTGATTGAAAACCCGTCTTTTTTAACCGGGTTTTGATAGGTTCTTCAAAAAAAGAAAGGTTGTCACGACCGATTTTTTTCAGATAAAATCAAGGCTCTAAGGCTTACTTGTTGGGTCAAAAAATAATACAATTCTCTTTCTTGAATCCGAAAAATCAACCATCTATGAGCCTGCGTATCTTGGTCAACCCAATAGGAAAGATAATCCTTACCATATTCATCTTGAAAATGGCAAAGAATAGGACCATCAAAAGCGATTAAATCGGCTTTTTTAGTCATATTTTTAAAAGGAAAATCAGATAATTGTATGCCTTTCTGTGTTTTCATCTATATATTTTTACAAAGTTGAAACAGGTTGAAATTGAAGAATTAAATCACAGGTCTCAAATTCATGTAGATTGAAATGTCCATTATCTTCTATGGGTGTAATAACCCCATCTGTTTTATCAATAACACCCGCAGCTATGTTTGTATATCCCAAAAGTGACTTAATTCTAATCGGTAATTTTTGCCAAAAGTTATGGGCTTGTATTTCACTTGGAAACATAGATAAGCCGTAACCATCGCAATCATCAATATCAGTAGCTGGATATTTTCGAGTAGAACGTCCTTCAAGCCGAGCTTTTACACTAGGCGGTACAAAGTTAAGCGTATTTTCATAAGGTTCATAAACAAAAACGCACCTTTCAAGGCGTTTTAATTTTAAAGAAATAGGACATTTTGAAATTTAGTTGTAATATTGCTTTATCATTTTTTAACAAATACTTTTAACCATGTTCCAATTTGATGAAAGCAAAGCTGGTCGAGACAGCTCTGAAAACTGGACAATGCAGGGATATGCTCTAAGCCCTAAAATGTCTAAAACGGATTCTAAATACCGCAATACCCCCATTGCCCTTGCCGAAGTGCAAAAAGAACTACACGAATTAGCCAATAAAGGCAGTGATTTTGCAATTAAAAAAATTGAACGATGGATTGAAAAATATCCAAATGTGCCTTTGCTTTATAATTATTTGGCAACTGCCTATATGAATAATAAGCAAATAGATAAAGCAACCCAAATTAATGACCAATCCGCCAAGCGGTTTCCTGACTACCCGCTTTTCAGAACAAATATGGCAGTTACCGCCATTGCGAAGGGTGAACTGGATAAGGCTGAGGCGATTTTGGGTAAAAATCTGGAACTATCCGAGTTTTTACCGAATCGAAAAATATATCATGTGACTGAAATGGTTCAATTTTTAGAAATCGTGACCTATTTTTTCATTGCCAAAGGCGAGTACGATTTAGCTGAAAACCGCATCAACATCATGAAAGAGGTGGTAGAACAGTTTCATTATCCTATGGAAAAATTGACCATGTATCAACAAATGCTCAAGGAAAGTCGGGAAACCCCACTTTACAAACAAACTGTTGAACGCCCCGAAGGAGATTATCGCTATTTTAAAGGCATCAAAAAACCGTGGGTAGAACCGTCAACAAAAGCACCGATTTTTAAGCACCCAGAAATCAATTGGCTTTATCAATATGGGTTTGATTTGCCTGAAGAAAAACTGCAACAAATCCTCAATTTGCCCCGCCCTTCGCTGATAGCTGACCTTGAACAGGTTATTGATGATACGATGGCTCGGTACGAGTATTTTTTAGATATGTACTATCAAGAAAAGACGCATAGTTTCATCTTTCATGCCCTGTGGCTATTAGCCGAATTAAAAGCCACTGAAGCCTTGCCCAAGGTATTGCACATTTTGAGACAAGATGATGAATGGACTAGCTTTTGGTTTAGCGACTTGATAGTTGAAACAGTGCCGATGATAGTGTATCATCTTATAAAACCCAATAGTTTCGCTTTATTAACAGATTTTTTAAAAGAGCCTAATCATTTTTGGTATCCTCGCTCTGTGCCAGATTCTAACATTTTCATATTGGGCTATCATCACCCTGAAATGCGTGACATCTGCATCGCTTGGTTTGAGGATATGTTTAACTTCTTTTTAGACCATAAAGACGATGAACGCCTTGCTGATCCCGCTTTAATTGACGGCTTTTTGGACAACTATCTGCAATTAACGGACTTCGCAAGAGCTAAGCCTTTTCTCAAAAAACTGTACGATGCCGAACTTTTTGAAGATGGACACATGGATACTTGGGCAGAAACCGAAGCCCAATTTCTGGAACTTGCCGACTCAGACTATGTTTTTTTCGATAAAATTGAATATATGCGAGACTTCAACAAACGGTCTTTGGCAATCAGCGAAGAAGATACGAAACGCCAATTGGCTTATCTCAAAGAAGAGCAGCTAAGAGTGGAAAAAGAACTCCAAAAAACGAAGGGATTACTTAATAAAATGAGCAATTTATTGGGCATAGAGAAGATAAAAAATGTATTTAACCAATCACAGGTCAAGCGCAATGACCCTTGCCCTTGTGGAAGTGGGCGAAAGTATAAAAATTGTCATGGTAGTTGACCCCCTCAGTATTTTTAGTCTAAAACGACAAAAGTCCGCCTCTTTGCAGAGGACGGACTAAAGTTAAATTGAGTTGGCAGCGACCTACTCTCCCACGTTCAGGGACGCAGTACCATCGGCGCAGTGGAGCTTGACGACTCTGTTCGGAAAGGGAAGAGGTAGAACCTCCACGCTATAACCACCAACAAATCTTTGTCATTACACTGACTTATATCTTAATTGACAAGTGGCTAGAGAAGTAATTTTTTAAAAAGTATCGTATCAAAAACTTACGTTATTCAGTCAGTCTAACTTATACAAAATCTAACTTTTAGCTTTATTTCTTTCTTGTTTGTTATTACTCTCTCCTTTTGTATTACAGAGAATAAAAGAAAAAAAATGGAAGCTGTCGGGCAATTAGTATGGCTTGGCTCAACGCATTACGGCGATTACACCTGCCACCTATCAACGTGGTCATCTTCCACAGCCCTCAAGGGAATATTCATCTTGAAGGAGGCTTCGCGCTTAGATGCTTTCAGCGCTTATCCCGTCCAAACATAGCTACTCTGCGCTGCACCTGGCGGCACAACAGATACACTAGCGGTT
>JANOQP010000520.1:0-3086 GCA_031414895.1 Saprospirales bacterium | reverse complement strand
TAGTTGTTCCAAGCCATTGTGTTGTTTTGGTGTAAAACTCAAAAAAAGTTTGATTTCGCAGGTTGATTTGTCCATTTTTGCCAGTTTGAGGCTTGGTTTTGTACTTTTGGGCTAGGCGTGAGATTGTTGTTGGCGAGGACGTTTTCTATGGTTTCGCCAAGGAATTATTAAAATCTTTTTGATACATAACCCTTTTTTCGACGACGGCAAAAACGATACGGATGAGCTTGTTTCCAAGTGCGTGCAGAGCGACCAAGTGATGTTTTCCTTGCGCCTTTTTGTGTTCGTAAAATTGTTTGAGCGAGCTTTTTGAGGTGAGTATGGACATTGCGCCCATGTGGATTAGTTTTTTGAGCCTCGAATTGGCCTTTTTTGAAGTTTTCGTTTTGCCACGGATAGAAGTCCCGGAGCGGTGTTCGAAGGGGGCGAAACCGGCATGGCAGGCAAACTTCTTGGGGTCGTCGAATTTTTTGAACTCGTTGGTGGTGATGATGATGGCGGCTGCGGTGGCCTTGCCGATGCCGGGGACGGAAGAGACCAGTTTGTACAGTTCGCACAGGTCGTCGTCTTGGTCAAAAAGCTCTTTCATCTTGGCATCAACGGCCTTGATGTCGTTGTTAACGGCCTCCTGCGACGACTGGCTGTGGCTTTTGAGGAGGCTGGAAACGTGCTTTTTCATGAATTTTTCCGCCTCTTTCAAAGGGACCTCCAACTGGTTCTTGATCCCGACCAGCCGCTCGCGCAGCGTCCAAAGTGCCGAAAGCTCGTCGATCACGGGCCTCGAAGGCTCATAAAACCGGGCCTGGTCCACAAATCGGACGGCAAACTGGGCAATGCGCCGGGCATCGACCGGGTCGTTCTTGCCGCGCTGCAGTCCGGTGCTCTTTTGGATGCGCTCGGCATGCTCGACCCAAACCTTGGCGCCGAGGCCCGCCAGCGCGGCGACGACCGGGTTGCCGTAAATGCCCGTGTGTTCGAGGCAAAAAATAACTTCGGGCCACGCAAAGCCAAGGTCCTTTTGGAGCGAGAGCAGGGCCGAATGGATTGCCCCGGCCTCGTTTTCGATGGAAAAAGTGCGGATTTCCTCGCTCTTTTCGTTGCGGACGTTGGCCTCAATGCTGGATTTGCCCAGATCAAGGCCGACAAAAAATTGATGTGCCATGTGAAAAAGTGTGTGTGTGTGTGTGTGCTGAAAAGCCCGGACCCGCTCAATACCTTACTATCGGGTTCGTCCCAATTTTCTATTCGAGGTAAGTCCAAACTTGACCGGATTGGGGTTGAAACGTCCTACGGGTTCGCCCCAGCCAAACAACTAACTTGCCCAATCCGGATCAGCTTTCTGTTCAAAAAATCGCCAGCAAAAATCAAATTTTATACATCTTGACTTTCAAAATATACCCAATTTGATAGGCAAGGCAAACCTAAAGGCCGAACAACGGCCAGTTTTGGCTTGGCAAAGAGCGGAGGAAGATGGAACGGACGCCAACAAAGGCCAAACGGACGCCAACAAAGGCCAAAAGTTCAAAAACATCTTTTCCATCAAAGAATTTGAACTTCAAAAGTTCCCCAGTCGTGTTCGCGTAAATCGTCTGGAAAAACAAATGCGCCTGCAACGGCTCGATCCAGATCGCTTTTGCCGCGCCGCGGCATTCGCCGTGGACGATTGCCGCGCCGGTTTCATGCACAAGTCGGAGACTTGCAGTAAGGTCGGCACAAATAAACAAGTGGTGATTGGCCAACCTTTCAGGTTCAGTCCAACAACGATCGGTCGGCCACGTGCCCAGATTCGGGCGCACCCGCCGCGATCCATTGCCGCACAAATTCGATCTGGTTTTGCGTCAGTTTCAGGCCGCCGGTCGGCATTTTTTGCCCAAACTTGAAGGGCGAGCCGTCCCATTTTACTTTTACAAAAAGAAAACTGCTGTCCGGTTTGCCCGGAAAGATCAGCCGCAGGCCAGCCGCCGCCGCGTCCTCGTTTTCGCATTCATCGGTCAAAAGATGCTCGTAGGTATAGTCGTTGCCGAGGCCGTGGTGGCCAAAATCGCCCTCCTTCGAATGGCAACTGGAAAGGGCGCACGATGGCTTGAAGATTTTTTCAAAAACCAGACCGTAGGAGCCGTCGGGCGGCGTGAAAGCGGGCGTTTTTGGGTCTTTTTTGCACGAAAACGCGAGCATGACGATGGCAAGGGCGACCGCGCCCGATAGGAAACTCAACTTCATTTTTGCTTTTTTTTAGATTGTGGAAATGCCTTGACGGGCTCAAAAACCATATCGAACCCCTGCGCGAAGGCTGCGGAAAAGAAAAAAATTGGGCTCCCCGGCAATCCCCGTCGGCAGGTATTTCCAAGCCAACAAATAATTCCCGCCAATTTCGAGCGAGATAGGGTGTGCCGATGCAGCGCGGAAACGCCACGAAACCTGCATGTCAAGCCCCGCATTTTGCCGAAAAAAAGCGGGCGTGGAATTGTTTGACGGCACCCATTTTTCGTTTTCATAAACGTACCGGACATCACGTGTTTTGGCGCGCCCGGCGCGATAGATCAGCCCCGGCGAGAGGCGCAGTTGTTTGAAAATGCGGAAATCCATCCCCAGACGGGTGCCCAAAAAGGAGTAGTTTTCGGAATACGGATTGTGCCAAAAACCCGCGTGGACATCCTGAAAAAGCCGGAACCGGGCGTTCTTGCTTTCTGTCCAGGTCCGTTCAAGGCCCGCCGAAAAACCCGGTCGGACGCGCACCCGGTCGGTCACGGCCAGTTGGCCGACATCGATCTTGAAGCCTTGGTCTTGATGGAAAACATGGAAACCGGCGGCCCATTTTTGGGTCTTTTGGGCAAAAATGGCCGTCGCGCAGAGGCAAAAAGCGAGGACGGAAATGATTCTATAATTCATAAAAAGGATGGTTTTTATTGATGAAAAAGGCGTTTTCAGAGATAATAATAAAAAAAGATGCCCATCTCATCCTCCGAGGTCAGGCCGAAACGGATGGTGCGGTTGGTGTCGTTTTCGTAGGTGATGCGGGTGCGCACACCATCGCCCTTTTTGATCTCGATAAAATCGGCGACGGTCACGAAATTGGGGTCGTGCCA
>JANOQP010000519.1:0-5975 GCA_031414895.1 Saprospirales bacterium | reverse complement strand
TTCTTGATTCCGGGCGAAATTTTCATCCGGAACTCGCCTGTCACGCGCTGGTCGGGGTAACATTTCACAAAATTGCGGTCAATGACGAACCGGAATTTGCCGTTCCAGCCAGCCAAAACAATCAGCCCTTCGAGCGATTGGTTCGACAAAATCGGGTCCGAAAAATGGGCGACGGCGCAGATTTCCTCCGCATTTTCGACGCGCACATCGAGCACCTTAAAATCGCCGAGCGCGGGGATTTCGACCGTCATTTTGTCCTTTTTGGAAACGCCGAGCGGCTGCCCGTCCCATGAAATTTCAACGGAAGAAGCCGCTTTTCCGCGCTTCACATCCATGACGGTAAAATCATGGATGAGGCCGTCCGGCGTGTGCAACCAATTGATTTTCAACGAGTTGCCGTTCTGTTTTGCCTCCAAAACTTTCTCCAAAATGGTCGCATCGGCCCCGTCCGCAGTCCGGACGCGACCGATGATTTGCTGCCGCGTGAGGTCTTGGTCGTCTTCCGCGCGGATGCCATCGACGAGCACCTCGAAATCGAGCTGGCGGGCGGAAAATTCCCATTCAAAAACGGTCGCCTCTTTCGGGACATCTTTGAAAACCTTGCCCAGTTCGAGCCTTGCCGTGAATTTTTTGCCCCGCTCGAACGGCGTGTCCGGCGTGAAAACGAGGGTCTGCGCGTCTTCCCATTTTGTGCTGCCCGCGACCGATGGCGAGAGGCTGAAAACGCCTTTTGCAACGTCCTGACCGACCTGTTCGGTGCCGACCGCCGGGCTGATGAAGCGCACTTTTATGGCCTCTTTTGCCGAAATGCTGCCGCTCGAATAAGCGTAGACATATTTGGCGACAGCCTCGTAATGAGCGGGTGTTTTTTGGACGGATTTGCAGGAAAAAAGGAGGGCGAGAGCGGCGATTGCCACGAGGATGGACTGTTTTCTCATTGGTGGAAAAATTGAATTTGTGAACGGTGATTGATGGGGTGAAAGTAGCATTTGGTTAATCGCAGGGGCATTTTTTTAAGGGCAAAAAGAGCGGTCGATGGGGCATTTCTGATTGGCAAAAAAGTCCGCTGCCAGCCCAGCCTATATTTAGTATTAGTTTGTGAGTAAGGTTAAAATGGCCGTAAAACAATTTCAACTGGCAGCAGATGTCATGTTATGCCCCGTTTCACGACCATTATTAAAGCAAAACATCTGTTTTTAGGAAAGAACCCGGTGCAAGCAATTTTTCACCTTATCAATTTTTTATCATGAAAAAGCTATCAATCATCCTGCTTGTCTGTCTTTTTGGCAAAATCGTTTCGGCGCAGTCTACCAGCCCAAAACGGGAGGTCGGGCTTCAGTTCAACAGCCTGAACTTGACGGGCAACACCCCTTTTTACGCTATTTATAAAAAGCAGGTCAGGGAAAATGTGTTCAACCGGGTGTCGCTTGCCGTGGGGAACGCCGGTTTTGGCCGGAATTTCGACGACACCAATTATCTGATTTTTGGGGCCTCCATCGCCATCGGGCGCGAAAAAAGGAAGCAGCTCGACCCAAAATTGACCTTCTACCGTGGCTATCAATTCACTGCTTCAACGAGTTTTGGGGAAATCGACGACAACAGATCGGTCAATGCGCGGATTGGTGCGGGGCTGATTTTTGGTCTCCAACACAATTTCAACGACCGCTGGGCCATCAATTTGGAGACGGACCCAACTGTCTCCATTGGCTATGTCAAATCGAACGGCAAGTGGTCGAGCAGTATCAATGCGGGCTTTAGCAATACAGTGGCTTTGGGGATCGTGCGGCATTTTTGATTAAAAAAGTCCAGCCTAAATCATTGGCTGTCAACGATGTAAATTCTGTTCTTAAAAAAAAGTGGTCCGCCGGGCATCCCGTCGAATCACTTTTTTTTGGAAATAAAAACCCGGAAAACTCAATTCTATTGGACTTTTGAAGATTTGACCTATGCTGTTCAAAAAGCCTGGCCCACAAAATACGGGGTCAATCATGTTCAAAAAGGTAGGAATTATGCAATTCATACCCAAAAAACTGTAACAGCCAGGATTGGATGGAAGGACACTTTTGCGCACAGTTTTTGCCTTGCACAAATAGTGTTAAATCCAATCGTATGAAAAAATTGACCAATTTGCCCGCCCTTCCGATGGTCGGGTTTGCCCGGGACCTGAAGCTCGGGCTTTTGCCCACCCTCCTTTTTTTGTTGATTAACGCGCCGGCTTTTAGCGCAGTCCGTTATGTGAACTTGGCGGCACCGAGCGGCGGCAACGGCAGCTCTTGGGCCAATGCCTTTCAAGGTCTGCAACAGGCCATCGACAATGCCAACCCCGGCGATATGATCTGGGTCGCGCAGGGCATTTATAAGCCCACACATGACCCATTTGGCAACGCCAACCCGTCCGACCCGCGCGACAGGACCTTTTACCTGAAACATGACGTGGCCATTTTCGGCGGATTTGCCGGAACGGAAACCGCACTCGGACAGCGAAATTGGGCGGCAAATACCACTATTTTGAGCGGTGATTTCGGCAACAACGATGCCGTGACCGGGATTGGGGCGACGCTGGCCATTTCGAACAATGGGGAGGATGCCTACCACGTCCTGTTGTCCGTGGGCGATTTTTTGTCGACGGAAATCAATGGTTTCACCATAAAAGGCGGCAGCGGCACGGGCGACGGCTTGATGACTGTCGAAGGCCAGCCGATTTACCGCACCGAGGGCGGCGGGCTGTTCTGCATGTCGCAATTGGACATCGCCAACTGCACTTTTTTCGGCAATCAGGCGAGTTACAGCGGCGGCGGGATGGTCAACCGGTCGGCCCCGGTGCTGTCGAATTGCAGTTTTGTCAAAAATTTTGGCGAAGCCAACGGCGGCGGCCTCGGCAACAAATACGGCGGATCTGCCACGCTTTCCAGCTGCCTTTTCAACGGCAACCGGGCCAATGTTGGTGGCGGGATGTACAACCTCAACAATTCCCCCGCGACGCTAACGGACTGCTCGTTTATCGAAAACGGCGCGACGCCCGGCGGCCATGGCGGCGGGATGCACAGCAGCATTTCTTGTTCGCCCGTGCTGACCAATTGCGTTTTTAAGGGCAACACCGCGGCCAATCTCGGTGGCGGAATGGGCATCGAGGCCACCTGTTCTCCCGTGCTGACCAATTGTCTATTCAGCGGGAATTTTACGGGGCAGGGCGGCGCAATCTACAATGCCTCCAACCCTGTTTTGACCAATTGTACCATCGCCGCGAACAACGCGACGAACAGCGGCGGCGGCATTTTCAATGCCCCCAACGCTGCGCCCGTCCTCAAAAACTGCATCCTTTGGGGCAACAGTTCCGAGGTCGTTGGGCCTGCGACGGTGACCTATTCCAACGTGCAGGGCGGCCATCCGGGCACCGGCAACACAAACGTGGACCCGGTATTCATTGGGCTGCCAGGCTTTGCCAACGCTCCGACCACGGAGGGCAACTTGCGCCTTAACTGTTCGCCGTTCATCGACGACGGAAGCTCGAGCGGCGCACCGGCCTTTGACCTCGACAACAACCCGCGACCCGTCAATTTGGGCATCGACATGGGCGCATTTGAGCTCCAAACCACCTGCCTTTTTTCTCTGCCAATCGAACTGGTATCCTTTTCCGGGAAAAGCAGCGGGCGCGAAATCGCCCTTTTTTGGCAGTCCGCCTCCGAACTGGGCAACGACCATTTTCAAATCGAACACAGCCCGGACGGCAGGGATTTCAGCCCGATCGGCACGGTGAAAAGTCTCGGCAACTCGGTGCAGCCGCAGATGTACGGTTTTACCCACCAAAATCCGGCGGCGGGCATCAACTATTACCGCCTCAAACAAGTGGGCATTGATGGAAAAATTGTCGAAGCAAAAACGATCACCGTCCAATTTGAGGGCGACGCGATCAACCTTTTTCCCAATCCGACGAAGGGCATTGTTGATATAATGGGCGGTCATTTGGGCGAGGAAATTTCGGTGCGCATGATAGACCCGATGGGCCGGGAAATAGGCGCTCAAATTTTGCAGGAAGGCACGAAATTGGACCTCGGCAAACTCCCCACTGGTGTCTATTTGGTGGAGATCCGGACGGCGCGGCAAACATTTGTGGGGCGTATTTTCAAAGAATGAAAATGCGCAACTGTTTAGGACGGCGTGTACCGGACGGCTTTAGCCGCCGATTTTGCGCTTATTTGGAGATTTATCGCCAAATAAACCATCCTGAATCATGATTTATAGCCTATCCCGCTATTTTTCACACAATACGGCGGCTGAAGCCGGCCGGTACAGGCTCATCATCGAGGAAGGAAAATTGGCGGCAAGTTGGCTGCCGTCGGGCCGTTTTTTTGAAATGCCGCAAACGAAACACCCGTTTGAGCAAGTCGATTTGGAATTGCTGGCCGGGCGGTTGGTCGATTTTTTCAAAAATTGATTTGACAAAAAAAGGTTCGACGGGCATCCCGACGAACCTTTTTTTGAAACTCAAAACTCGGGAATTAAAACCCGAAACTCAAAACCCATTATTTCTCCACCGTTTTATCGGATGCGGGCCGTTTCATTTTTCGCGGCTCGTCGATCCAATATTGGATCGAAAAAGTGACCAGCCCGAACCAGTCGTTGTTGCCCATCCGGCCCGATTCACTTACGCCGTCGAGGTAGTCAGTGAACGGCAGGTGCGTCGTCGCTTCCAGCCCGATCGTGAATTTCGGGTTCAGTTCGTAATGACAGCCCATGCCGAAGGGGACGAAAAACTGGTATTGTTGCCCCGCTTTGGCCAGTTCCGGCGCGTCGAGGTTGAAATCCGCCATGCCAGAGACCTCCGGGCTGAACAGCACCGCACCGAGGCCCGAATAGATCACCGGGGAAAACCGCGGCTTGAACTCGCCGTTTTTGTCGAAGCGTTTGCCGCCGAGGATGTTCCATTGCCCGTTGATGCTGGCCGCGAAAATATTGGCACTGAACGAGATGCCGCGGCCCTTGCGGTCGGGATAGTTGAGGTCGCTGCCGGAAATGGTGGCAAGGTCGGCAGCGATGCGGACGGCGAACAGGTCGTTGAGGTTTCGGCGAAAAAACACCCCGGCAGCAAGGTGGCTCTCGCTGATGTTGACGTGTTTTTTGACGAGGTCGCCCTGATAGTTGGCCAGTCCGAGCTTGATGCCGACAGCTTGGGTCTGTGCGGTCGCCGTGGCGGCGGAGATGAGGAGCGCGAGCAAGAGGTAAAAAGGTTTCATGATTTCACTGTGTTTGGAATGGTAAAAAAATCGGTTGAGAAATGGATTACGGTTGGCAGGGAATATGATTTGCCGGGTTTTGGGGTGTCCCGTTTATGGTCAATCGGCTGTTTGGGGAAACCTTACCCACCCGGGGCAAAATTTTGCGGTCGGGTAATTATTCCCCGGTCATCGATCCTGTTAGCATAAAATTCAAAAATCGGGTTTAGGCCAAAGGCCATGGACGCGACGAGGTTTATTTTCAAAATGACTGTTCATGTCAATTCCTCAATTCCTCAATTCCTCAATTTTAAAGACCTTGCGCCCGAAAAAAACGCCCAGATGGACATCGCGCCCAATGAACAATTTGACCGGGAGCAACTGCTGCTCACTGATTGGGAAATTTTGCTAAAAGCTGGTTGGGACCGCGTCGGTGAGCATTTTTTCCACCGCAGGTACGATTATGTTGAAATTCCCTCCGCGGGCGAACCGGTCTTTGAGGAGCGCGAACTGATGCCGCTCCGCTATAAATTGGCGGGTTTTGAGTTCACGAAAAGCCAGCGGGCGGTGCTGAAAAAGAACGCCGACCTTCGGTGCCAATATCGGCAGACCGAGCTGACGGAGGAAAAGGTCGCGCTGTTCAATAAGTGGTATTTTGCGCGTTTTGGATTCGTTTCCAACCTTTTTCATTGGGTCTCGCCCGAAAACAAGCCATTCCCGATGATGGAGGTCTGTTTTTACAAAGGCGAAAAACTCGTCGCG
>JANOQP010000518.1:0-11193 GCA_031414895.1 Saprospirales bacterium | reverse complement strand
ACGTCGCAGCTGAACTTGCCCGTCAAAACCGCCGCAGGCTGCTCGGTTATTGGATGGGCGGCGGACTGGCGACGGCCGGGATATTGGCTGCTGTTTGGTTTTTTTATAGGTCAGGTGATGCTCAAAAATTTGACCAAACCGCCGAAAATTTGACCGAACAAAATGCCGTCGCGAGGATCGAACAGCCTTCAGCGGATATTTCTTTTGAAAATAAGAAAGGGGAAACCTCGGCTGAAAGCCGGGCCGAAAATTTGGGGAAACATATTGCCGAATCCGAGGTCCCGAAAACGGCCGAACCGTTTTTGACCAAGAAATTCAACCCAAAAACCACTGGCCGCAAACCCGTTTTTATTGAAAAAAAGGAGGCTGTCTTGGGCAATTTCAATACGCAAAACATGGACAATCAACCGGTTGAAAATTCGATTTTGGTTGAAAATTTTCCGATTGTTTTAAAAAATGAAACTGGTTTTAATGCCCAAAACGTATTGGCCGTGGCCGATTTTGAGCTATTGGCAGAGCGCGAAACATCCTTTTTGGAGGTCAAAAAATTGGGCAAACTGCCGCCCATCAAAATTTTCAGGTCGAAAAAAAGGAAGCCTGTTTGCCCAAGCTTTGCCGACCGGGGCGAGGCTTTTTTTCTCGATTTTTATGCCGCGCCGGGCATGGCCTTCCGCACTTTTTCCGCCCGCGACACCGACTCGCCGGGCTATATCAAACGCCGTGAGGAGACCGAAAAGCCCAAGTTCGCATGGACCGCTGGGGCGCGAGCTGGCTGGCTTTTTGCCGGGAAATACCTCCTGCGCGTTGGCCTGAACTATATTCAGGTCCATGAAAAATTCGATTTTTACGACCCAAAATTGGCCAAAACCGTGGTCACCATCCTCCCAACAGGCGAACGCGACACCGCTTATTATGTGGAACATTTTGTGGAGACGACCAACCGCTTCGGGCTTCTTGACCTGCCGATCACGGTTGGCATTGAACAGGGGCGCGGGCCGTTCGGTTGGAACATCAACGGCGGCCTGTCGGCGAACCTGCTTTTTTGGAAAACCGGAAAAATCGTGAACCTCGACAGCAATATCCCAGGGAGCGACCAACCATCCGCCCGGCGGCCAACTTTGCGGGCAAGCGCGGGTTTGAGTTTGGTCGCAAACGCGCAGGTTTTTTATCAGATTGACAAAAAATCGCGGGTTTTCATCGAGCCGAACTATCAGCATTTCCTTCGGCCCGTCTCTAAAAAATCACAGCCAGCGGAAGAAAAATACAGCGTCGGCAGCCTTTCAATCGGGTTCACGCGGTTGTTGAAATGATATTTTTTAAATAAAAACAGAACATTGGGCAGCACTTTAAACGGTCGCGGCCTCTCACTTAAAATCGCCAAATTGAAAGATTTGACTCTCGGACCAAAATCCATGCACACAAAATTTTTATATAAAAAACGGAACATTTGGGTTGCCAACTTGGCGGTCGGGCTGCTGATTTTCGGCAGTTGCCAAAAGGAAAAAGATATTTTCCTGCCCTTCGGGACTACAGCCGACGCGCTCCGCGAACTGATGACTGGCATAACCAATGACGCCGCGAACTCGACGACCATCGAAATTGACGGCTCGAACCCAGCGGTTTTGGTGACCACGCCGCGCGGAATCCAAATTTTGCTGACTGACGTAAATAACCAGTTTGCCGATCAAAACGGGATTGCATTTTCGGCCTCGGCTTCGCAAAAAATCACCTTCAAAGCGACCGATGTTTTTGAAAAACCGGAAATGGCCGGGCTCGGCACGGTCACGCAAGCGGATTTTGGGCAGCCGCTCGAAACCATCGGCATGGTCAAATTGGAGGCATTTTCGGGAAATACATCATTGAAACTGCTGGCGGATAAAACTTTTGAGGTGCGCATCCCCGTCGCCGCGACGGGTTTTCAGTCGGATATTATGGCGTTCGAGGGCGGTTGGTCGAAAACGAGTTCGGAGATAAAGTTCCGTTGGTCGCTGGCCAGTGATTTTGCCGCGCCGCAGATTCAACCAATCCCGGACGGCGTCAAATATTACCAATTGGAGGCAAAAAAATTGGGCTGGATTGCCGGAAACCGCATCCTGCCCAACGCGCCGACCCAAATCCACGTCAAGTTAAAAGAGGCGTTCAGTTTGACGAACACGTTGGCGTTTTTGGTGTTTGACAACCAAAAATCGGTGTTCCCGCTGAAATTCGATTTGTCGAGCAATTTGTTCACCAATGGAAAAGTGCCGGTCGGGCAATCTGGAAAATTGGTCTTCGTCTCAAAAATCGGCGACCAGCTTTTTTTGGGGACAAAGGAAATCGTGACCGACAACGACCAAGTTTATGACCTCTCGCAGGAAATGCGCGAAACCACCGAGGCCGAATTGAAAGCGGCCCTTCAAAATTTGAAATAAGAAACCCGTGTTTAGATAGAGCGAGCCGAAGCCGGGAAATGTCCCGTGTTTCGGCTCTTTTTTTTGCCCTGGGCTCACTTGACGCGCTGCCATTTTTGCGTCCGGTAGAGCAGGCCCCAATAAGCGCGCAGGACCAAAACATCCGGGTTGCTGCCGTCGAGCCAAATCCGCAGCTCGAACCATTTTCCCTGTTTGGGCGAGAGAACGCGGCCGTTTTGCCAATAACCGTTTTTGTAACGGAGGTTTTCCATGATGACCATGCCGAGGAGCCGTTGCCCTTTCCGTTCGCCGGGACAGGCGGTGCAAATGAGGTTGAGCGAGTCGTTGGAGACCTTCGCGATTTTTCCAAAAAGCATCCCGTCCCTTTCAAAAAACTCGATCTCGCCTTTCGTGCGGCCGTTTTTTTCGTCCACGGTCTTCCATTTTCCGTGCGGTGTTTGGGCGGACAAAATCCCAAAAAAAAACAAAAAGAGGGGCGTCAAAAAAATGGTCTTCATAAATCAAGGTTTAAAACTGGGGCGAAATAAGCCAATTTTTCCAAAAACTGGGCATCAAACCGGGTTTTCGCCCGGCGTTTTTCCCCGAAAGGGTGAATTATCTGCGTGCACCTGGATCAGCCGCGCCGAATAAACGAGGCAGCCGTAAAGCCCAAAAGTGGCCAGCACGGTGAGCCATTCGCCGTATTTTTGGATGATCAAAAAATCGTAGAGGCCGTGCAGCGAGACGGTGTAAATGAAGCCCCGGCGGATCAGTTGCCATTTTCGGGCGGGGTCAAATTTGGCGAGGCCGACAAAATATCCACTATAAATTGCGAAAACGGCATGAGCCGGGACGGCGGTAAATGCACGGATGAAGATGGTTTCGATCCCAAAACGCTCGGCGTAGATCAAGTTTTCCGCCGTCGCGAAACCCATCCCGATCATCATCGAATAAACGATGCCGTCCAAAGGTTCGTTGAAAACGGGTCGCCGAAAAGGCACGAGCAGCAGGCCGAGCATCTTGAAAAACTCCTCCGTGACCGCGATCACCACGAACGCGAGCGAGGCCGTCAGCCAAAACGAGCGCGGCGCGGACAGGTCGAAAACCCGAAAACCCCGGAGTTCCAGCGACATGGCGGGATAGGTGAGGAGCATCCCCAATACGAAACAGCCGATGAGCCAGCCGACCGGCTCCTTGTCATATTTGTCGAGCCGAAAAATGACGTAGCACATCAGGAGGCCGGGCAGGACGGCGAGGATGAGTTCGAGGATGTGCATCTAATTTTTTGGATGGGTTCTGAAAATCAAGCCGCGCCCAAAACGTGCTGCGCCTGCCCGACCCAATTCTCTTTTTGCATTTTTTTTGCCAATTTCGACGAGCCTTCAGCGATTTCGAGCAGCTGGTTTTCGGAAAGTTGGGCCAGTTGCTCGATGGTCGTGATGCCGAGCTTGGCCAGCTCCGATTCCTGTGCAGCGGTGATGGTATTGATGATTTTCAGATCGTCGATCAGAAAAGCGTGGTTGCTTTTTTTGGGCTTTGATTCGCCGTTCGAGGCACTGTTTGATTCGCCGATTTGGGGAGCGGCGATGGCCAGTTCCGCGCTTTTTTTCAACCGGTTTTTGGGCGACCCGTTCGCGTTGTTGGCGGCGAGGAGGCCTGGCATTTCGGCATTTTGCAATTGATAATCAAGCAGTTGTGTTTTCAGAGACTCTTTTTCGTGGCCGATTTTTGTGTTCGTGGCCGCGAGTTTTTCGAGCTGTTTTTCGAGCGATGCGACCTTTTCGGTAGCGGCCGCGAGGTCTTCGTGCAAACGCTTTTCTGCTCCATCTTTTTCGATGAAATTTTCAGCCTGATCGCTCAATTGGGCAATCCGGGCGCGCAGGCCCTCGACCTGTTCATCCTGCGAAGCGATGCGTTCGGATAATGCAGATTTCTCTTTTTTCAAAATATCGGCAGCCGTTTTGTGGTCGCGGATGACTTTTTGGAGGTCGTGACGGTCGGCCTCGGCAAGTATGAGGCGGTCGGAGATTTCTAGGTTGTCAAATGCCGCTTTTTTCGCGTCGGCCTCCAAAAGGCTGACCTGTTCGCGGAGTGTTTCGGCCTCCGTTCGGGCAAAATCGCGGTCGCGCTCGATTTGCGCCAGCCGGGCGTTGAACTGTTTCAAGAGCATGGATTCGCGGACGAGCCAGCCAACAAGCAGGCCGATCACAAAGGGAACGAGGGCAAAAAGCGGGGAATAGATGAAACTGTCCATATTTTGATTGAATTCAGGTGTGTTTGTTGCGGCGAAAGTATGCAGGCAGTAGGTGATTTGGGTGAACGGCAAGCGGCTTGGTTTACATATTTTCTTATATCATTTATACAACAAAAAGGTCATCCGGGTTGCCGAAGCAGCGGATGACCTTTTTTGTTAAAAAACTTGGGCAAATTCGATAGTCAGGTTTTTTCAATGGAACACTCGCAGAAGCGGCCCCTTCCCTGATTTTTGGCTCAACGCACGACTTGGATTTTTTCCGTCAAAACCTGTTTTTCGCCCTGCAAACGGAGCAAATAAATGCCGGGCGGAACTTCACCAAGCGAAAATTCAACTTCGTTAAACCCTTGATTTACAACAAGTTGGGCACTGAAAACAATTTTCCCATTGAGGTCAAAAACCTGCAACTGGCCCTCGCCTTCCTCACTTGATTCGAACCGGTAATTGGCCAAATCTGCCGTTGGGTTTGGCGAGATGGCCGCACCGCCCCAAGTCGTTTTTTTCGTCAATAAATCCTCCGGGCCGTTCGGCCCCTGCAATTGAGGCGGCGTGACAAATGCTGTCGCGACCGACCAGACCGACTGCGACGCCGGGCCGCAAATCGTCCGGCCCTGCACTTCGTAGGATGATTCTGGCGAAAGGCCATCCACCGAGGTCGTCGTCGCGGGCGGCGTCCCGGTGATGTTTTTCACTTTCCACGGGCCGGGTTGCCCGTTCACGATTTTTCGGTAGCGGATTTTATAGGAGATCGAGCCAGCCGGGCCCGTCCACGAAAACTGGGCCGAGGTCGCGGTCAAATTCGAGACCGTGATGTTCACCGGTGCGTCGCAGGGCGGTGTTGCGGGCGTTTGGAAAGTGGCCAACGGCGACCAATCGCCCTCCGAACCGGGGCCACAAATCGCTCGGACCTGCCATTCAATCGTACTCGATGCGGGCAGCGGCGAGACGGTCGTCATGGTGGCGGGCGGTGCGCCGGTAATGGTTTTCAACTTCCAGTTTTGCGTGCCGAATTTGCGATAGCGCACCCGGTAAATGGTCGCGCCCGGGACTGCCGACCACGAAAGTTTTGCCGAGAAAAAGGTAATATCGTTGCTCTGCAAATCGGTCGGTGTGCTGCACGGTGGTGCGGCCATCGTGGTGAAAGTGACGACAGGCGACCAGTCGCTGTTCGTATCCGTTCCGCAATGGGCGCGGATTTTTGCCTCATAATGTGTGTTTGGCGCGAGGTTCAAAAGCAGGAACATATTTGGCACGGGGTTTCCCGTGACGTTTATTGTTTTCCAAATAGTTGAATTCACAGCACGATAGGTAATTTGGTAACTGAAAGCGCCCGGCGTGGCCGTCCATGAAAACTTGGCCGAAAAATGCGTCACTACGTCCACATGAAAATCGGTTGGCACGGCGCAGGGCATCCCCGGCCCCGGTTCTGGGAGGGTCATAAAATGTTGGGTCGAGCCCCAATCGCTGTTTTGAGCCGGGTCGCAAATGGAGCGGACGCGCCATTCATAATCCATTTCGGGGATCAAATTTCCGGCCTGAAATTGGGGGATCGGCGGGTTGCCAAAAACGGTAAAAGTGAGCCAATCGGTCGTCCCAATTTTTCGGACCTGGATTTCATAGCCAATCGCGCCGGGGACTTTGTTCCAAACCAAAAGCGCGGAATGGTGCGTCAAATTTTTCACCGCGAACTCGTGCGGCGCGACACAGTCGGCGGCATTCCCGAGCGTCTTGAATTCGTGGACGGGCGACCAATCGCTGAAAACCTGCCCATCGCATTTCGTCCGGACGCGCCACCGGTAGTTTGTCCCCGGCAATAAATTATTGATTATGACCGAGGAATTTGGCGCGGCCACAAAAACGGAGACCCAGTTGGACGTGCCGCCGACGGCGTAATTCACCTCATAACCGAGTGCGCCCGCGACGGCGGCCCATGAAAATTGAACCGAGGTTTGGGTGATATTGGTCGCGGCCAAATCGACCGGTTTGGGGCAGGTGTTCGTGTTTTCGAGCGTCTTGAATTCTTTCACCGCCGACCAATCGCTGAAAATCGAGCCGTCGCATTTCGCGCGGACTCTCCATATATATGCAGTTAACGGCGCCAAATTATTGACCGTGACCGAGGTCGTGACATTGGTGACGAAAACGGATTGCCAATTGGCCGTGCCAGCCAGCGCATAATTTACTTCATAACCGAGCGCGCCAACGACCGGGGCCCATGAAAGTTGGGCAGAATTTGCTGTGATATTGGTCGCAACGAGGTCGAACGGGTGCGGACAATCGAGGGTCGATGCGAGGGTCTTGAAATCTTCCGGGCCAGCCCAATCGCTAAAAATTGAGCCGTCGCATTTTGCGCGGACGCGCCATAAATAGCCCGTGCTCGGTGTCAAATTTCCAACAAAAACGGTCGTGCTCGGCGGCGTGGCATAGACGGTCGTCCAAGTTGTCGCGCCGACGGGCTGATAATCGATTTGATAGCCGAGGGCGGAATTTGAGCCCGTCCACGAGAGCTGCACCGAGTTTTGGGTGATGTTCGTGGCGTGCAGCCCGGTCGGTTTTGGGCAATCGAGGCCGCCCGCTTCGAGGGTCTTGAACTCTTTTTCGATCGACCAATCGCTGACTGTATTTGCATCGCAAATTGCGCGGACACGCCAATGATGGACCGTGTTCGGTGTCAAATTTTGGGCAATAAAAGGCGGCGCGGCCACTGCAAAGCTCGTATAGTTGGTGCTCGTCCCAACACGGATCTGCACCTCGTAAGAAATTGCGCCAGCGACAGGGTGCCAATTCAGCTGCGCCGAATTGGAGGTGATATTGGTCGTCGAAAGGTCAACGGGCTTCGTGCAGTTCGAGGCGGTCTGGAGCGTCATGAAATTCAGGATGTCCGAAAAATCGCCACCCGCACCGCCGGGGTCGCAGATGGATTTTACGCGCCATTGATAGGACGTATTTGGCAAAAGGCTTTGGACAAGAAGCGAATTGGTGGTCGTCGGGAGGGTCGCCCAAATGGAGGTCCCTGCCACCCGGATTTGCACTTGATAGCCGCCGAGGGCATCGCTGACCGCGTGCCATTTCAGTTTCGCGGAGGTTGCGGTGATGTCGATAACCGAAAGGCCCGTCGGTGCGGGGCAAAGGAGGATGGTGTTTTCAGCGTTGTTTTTTGGAAAAAAATGTCCCGTCGCGTAGCTGTTTGCAGCCGTCAAGAGGAACATCAAGAAAGGTAGGATCAAGCGTTTCATCGAAAATAATTTTTGTAAAACATTGAAAATCAGGCAGATGGGCGGTTTATTAAAACTGCGAACGCAGTTTGACTTCGGGCGTGCAAAAAGGTTTAGCGAAAAAAAATCAAACCCGATTAAAAGAGCCCTTGCCGCGCCTTTTGGCTGCCTCGCACCTTTGCCTTTTGCCTTCCTATCCCGCCCACCCATCGCGGTCGAGGCTTCGATAATGAATTGCCTCCATCAAATGGTCCGATTTGATGTCCGGGCAGCCGCCGATGTCGGCAATCGTCCGCGACACTTTTAGGATCCGGTCGTAGGCGCGGGCGGAAAGTTTGAGGCGTTCCATCGCGGTCTTCAAAAGTGCGGCGCTTGAATCTTCGAGGTCGCAAAATTGGCGGACCAAATGGCTCGGCATGTGGGCGTTTGCATAGATCCCTTTGTGTTGGGCGAAGCGGATATTTTGCGCATCGCGAGCCCGGATGACGCGTTCGCGAATTTTTTCGCTGGTTTCCGAAGGCCGTTCGCGGCGGCTGAGATCATCATAACTGACCGGCGTGACCTCAACGTGGAGGTCGATGCGGTCGAGGAGCGGGCCGCTTATTTTCGATAAATACCGCTTGACGATGCCGGGGCCGCAGACGCAATCCTTGGTCGGGTGGTTGTAATATCCGCAGGGGCAGGGGTTCATCGAAGAGATCAACATGAAGTTCGCGGGGTATTCGACCGAGACCTTGGCCCGCGAAATGACCACCGTTTGTTCCTCCAACGGCTGTCGCATGACCTCCAAGACCGTCCGTTTGAACTCCGGAAGTTCGTCCAAAAAAAGGACTCCGTTGTGCGCGAGGCTGATCTCCCCGGGCATCGGATTTGAGCCGCCGCCGACGAGTGCGACATCCGAAATTGTGTGGTGCGGCGAGCGGAAAGGCCGCGAAGTGACGAGCGCGGCATTGTATTGCAAAACGCCCGCGACGGAGTGTATCTTGGTCGTTTCGAGTGCCTCTTCGAGCGTAAGGGGCGGCAAAATGGTCGAAAGCCGCCGCGCGAGCATGGTTTTCCCGGCGCCGGGTGGGCCGATGAGAATCGCATTGTGCGCCCCGGCGGCGGCAATTTCGAGGGCGCGCTTCATGGATTCCTGCCCGCGCACGTCGCTGAAATCGACCGAATATTCGTCTTTAATATTGAAAAGGTCGGCCCGGTTCCCGATGTCAAGCGGCTCGATATGGCCGTTTTTTTCCTCCAAAATATCGATTGCCTCCTTCAAGGTGGTCACCCCAAAAACGTCCAGCCCTTCGACAATGGCTGCCTCCCGAGCATTTTGGGCGGGCAGGATAAAACCTTTGTAGCCCTCTTTTTTCGCCTGAAAAGCGATCGGCAGCGCACCTTTTATGGGCCGCAGCGACCCGTCGAGCGAAAGCTCCCCCATGATAATGAACTCGTCGAGGCGGTGGCTGGTCATTTCGCCCGTCGCGGAGAGCATGCCGATGGTCAGCGGGAGGTCGTAGGCCGAGCCCTCCTTCCGGATGTCGGCGGGGGCGAGGTTGACGATCGTTTTATATCGCGGGAGTTGGTAGCCGGAGTTTTTTATGGCGGCCTCCATCCGTTGCTGGCCCTCGCGGACGGCGTTGTCGGGCAGGCCGACCATAAAATAGGCCAATTTGTCGCCCGCTGGCCCACCGGTATTGACCTCGATGGTGATGGTGATGGCGTTCACGCCATAGACCGCGCTGGCAAAAGTGCGAACGAGCATAGTTTTCTGTTGTCTGTTTTGAAATGCTTTCTCGCGACAAAGAAAACAAAAGTTTTCACAAATACGCGCCGGGCGAAATCATGTTTTGCTCAATTCGCAAATTGCGCGATATATGGGAAAACCAAAAATGATGGCCTGGCGTATTCCCCAAAAACTGGAAATGGGTTAAACTTGAGCGGGCAACTTTTTCTGTGCAACAAAAATCAAAGCCCATATTTGTCCAACAAATAGACCAGCCCCGTCATCGCCGCCGACCCGATTGCCAGCTCGCGCGGATGGACGTTTTCGAGGACATCATTATTGGTGTGGTGGACATCAAAATACCGCTGCGAATCGGGCTGTAGGCCAATCAAAAGGGTGTTCTGCGGTTTCAGCGGCGCGATGTCAGAGCCGCCGCCGCCCTTGTTGAACTGGATGGAATACGGCAAAAACAGGTCCTCAAAAATATTCATTTTGTCAAAATAGCCGGAAAAAACCGCCTTTTCCGCATCAAAACCAAAGCCGATGGGCCGAAAACCGCCTGCGTCCGATTCGAGGGCAGCGATATGTTTTTCGCCTTTTCGGACGGCCTCCGCTGCATATTCGATGCCGCCGCGACCGCCGTTTTCCTCGTTCATAAAAAGGACGGCGCGGATGGTGCGGCGCGGCCGGTAGCCCGTTTTCTTCAACAAATAAAGCACGTCCATGCTCTGAACGCAGCCAGTTCCGTCGTCGTGCGCGCCGTGGCCGACGTCCCATGAATCGAGGTGGCCGCCGACTGTGATGAACTCGTTTGGCCTTTCCAGCCCCCGGATCTCGCCGATGACGTTGAAAGACGGCGCGTCAGGGAGCAGTTCGCAGGTCGTGCGGAGAAAAATTTGAAGCCCCTTTTCGGTTTTCAGCCGCTGGCTCAACTTGTCGCCATCGTTGGTTGAAATGGCGATCGCCGGGATTTTTATTTTTGAAATCGCCGTGTCATAAATCATCGTTCCGGTGTGCGGCCAATCATCTGGGCCGCTCGCCATCGAGCGGACGACCACCGCAACCGCGCCGAGCTTTGCCGCCCGCGAGGCCCCGAAAGCTCGTTGGTCCACCGCGCCTCCGTAGGCCCGAAAGGTGTTGAGCTGCGCCGGGTCCATCGGGCGGCTGAAATAGACGATTTTCCCGTGCACGGCCTCCGCACCCAATTTGTTGAGCTCGTCAAAATTTTTTACCTCCACGATTTCTGCCTGAATGCCCGCCGCGCCCGTTCCAACGCTCATGCCGAGCGCGAGGCAGCCCAAATCGACTGCCGGGCTGGTTTTTGTTGCCGCGACCCGCGCAATCTCTCGGTCGCCGCGCACCCAATGCGGCACCATGCACGGTTGCAACCAGATCGAATCGAGGCCGAGCGTGTCCATCGCATTTTTGCCCCAAACGACAGCGGCGGCAGCCCCGGCAGACCCGCTCAACCGGTGGCCGACATCGTAACAAAGCGTCCGAAGCCACACATGGGCCTGTTTGTGTGTCAGGCTTTTGTCAAAAATCTGCTTGATGAACAGGGCATCCTCGTCGTTTTTGCCCGATTGGGCGAAACTTGGGATAAGTGTACATCCGACAAAAAGG
>JANOQP010000517.1:0-2061 GCA_031414895.1 Saprospirales bacterium | reverse complement strand
CTTTTTCGCTCGAAAACCAGTCGAAAATGGCGCAACAGGATTGGCAAAAAGGCCTCCGTGAACTCCTCGAAAAAATGCCCGCAATCGACGGGCCGAACGCGGTTTTCAGGAACCGGGCAGACCTGACTTTTGAAAATATGGCCGAAAAATGGGGCTTTTCACAAAAAGACCTGTCAAACGGCGCAGCGTGGGCAGATCTTGACCGCGACGGCGACCTCGATTTGGTGGTCAATAACGTGAACGCCCCGGTGGATATCTATAAAAACCGCGCCGTCGAAAAGTCGGGGAACTCCTTTTTGGTGATCCATTTCAAAAACCAAAAGGAGGCAGTTGGTGCGCGCGCGATCCTGGAGACCGAAGCCGGGCGGCAACTTGCCGAGCTTCAACCATCGCGCGGTTTTCAGTCGTCTGTCGAGCCGATCCTGCATTTTGGTTTGGGAAAATCTGCCCCGAAATCGCTCAAAATCGAATGGCCCGACGGCAGTTTTCAGTTTATCGAAAAGGAAAAACTGGGCACTAACCGCTTTTTGGAAATCGAAAAAATCGCCTCCGAACCCGGCTCGAATGCGCTGGAAATCGCTGGCTACGTTCCAAACCCGATGTTTTTGATTGAAAAACGCGGCCTCGGCGACCTCGCCAATTTTGTCCACAAAGAAAACTTCGCGCAAGATTTCAAGGTCGATTTTCTGCTCCCGTGGATGCTCTCGGCGATGGGGCCACGGCTGGCGGTCGGCGATGCGAACGGCGATGGCCTCGACGATATTTGGGTCGGCGGGGCGCACGGATCGCCGGCGCAGCTCTTTTTTCAGGAAAAAAATGGGTCGTTCCGTCGCTCCCGACAGCCAGATTTTGAGGCGGACAGCGACGCGGAAGACCTCGAGGCCGCCTTTTTTGATGCCGACGGCGATGGCGACCGCGACCTTTTCGTGGCTTCCGGCGGCAACGAGTTCGAGGAGGGCGCAGAGCAGCTGCGGCCACGGCTTTATTTGAACGATGGGCGAGGTGTTTTCCAAAAATCGCCCGATGGCTTGCCCGAAATCCGGGTCTCGGCGCAGGCGGTCGCGGTGGCCGATTTTGACCGCGACGGCGACGTGGATATTTTTCTCGGCGGACGGCTGACGGCGGGAAAATGGCCGACCGCACCGCGCAGTTTTTTATTGAAAAATGATGGGAAAGCACGTTTTTCAGACCAAACCCCGCCCGATTTGCGCAATCCGGGCATGGTCACTGGCGCAAAATGGGCGGATTTCGACGCGGACGGCGACCTCGATTTGGCCATCGCGGGCGAATGGATGCCAATCCTGATCTATCAAAACGAGGTCGGGGTCTTGAAAAAAAACACCGTTGAAAACTCGGACGGACTCTGGCAATGCCTCGAAACAATCGATTTTGACGGTGACGGCGACCAAGACCTGGCCGCAGGGAATGTCGGTTTGAACCTCCCTGTTAGGGCCTCCGGGGCCGAACCTGTCACCGTGACCGCTGCCGATTTTGACGGCAACGGTTCTTGGGACCCGATCATGTCCTATTTTATGGCCGGAAAAAATTGGCCGATGCCCTCACGGGATGATATTTTAGGCCAATTGCCGGGCCTGAAAAAACAGTTTTTGCATTACGACGATTACGCGCGGGCGGAGCTGGACGATTTTTTTGGGGAGAAAAAATTGGCCGGGGCGTTTCGGGCGAAGGCCGTCCGGACGTTGACCTCGGTTTTGGAAAATGACGGCAAGGGCCATTTTTCGTTCAAAAACCTGCCAATCGAGGCGCAATTTGCCCCCATTTTCGCCATTGCCGACGGTGGCAAGCGGGGCGATGGGCAAAATCACGACCTGATCTTTGCCGGGAACATGGAGCGCGCACGGGTCAAATTTGGCCGGATGGACGCCAATTGCGGGCTGGTCTTGCGGTGCGAAAAAGCCGGAAATTTTGTGGCCATCGAGCCGTCAATATCCGGGCTTGGGCTGCGCGGGGAGGTTCGTGGCATTGCCAAAATTCGCTCAAAATCTGGTGAAAAATGGATTTTTGGCATCAACGGACAGCCAGTAAAAATCGTCGGGCGCG
>JANOQP010000516.1:0-11057 GCA_031414895.1 Saprospirales bacterium | reverse complement strand
CGCGCTAAATGATAAAATCGTTTCAATTGTTTTGAAGTAGATGCTGTTGAGCAAGTACTTTTTCACCAAATAATTAAACCATGAAAAAAGTACTGATTGCCTCGCTTATTCTCCTCGGAAACCATTTTGCGAAGGCGCAACTTTTCGTCGATGGCACCGTCCTCGACTCCATACATTCAGGTTTTTACCTGACCGTGGAGGAACGCTCCGAAGTGGGCGACCGGGTTTTTATCTTGATCGAATCCGACAAACGGGTGGACAAAAAAAGATTTTTCCAACAAGATTGGTTGACCGACCGCGCCGGCAAAAGAAAGCCGTTTGAGACCCGGACTGCGGCGCTCAACCACCTTTACGAAAATGGCTGGATGGTCGAGGTTGTGCTGTCAAGCGATTCTTTAAAGGACAACCGGCTTTTGTTGCGACGGGTGAAATGACGGCTGGTTTTCGGCCTAAATGCAATTGGGGCGGTGACTTTTGGTCGCCGCCTCATTCCCACGACCCAAATTTCAGAATATTAAATCTGCCGTGCATTTTTTGGCTTCGGACAAATGCGCCCGCATCAATTCCGTCGCCAAGGCCCGATGGCTGATCTTGTTTTTCACAGCATCCGGAAGCTGGGCAAAAGTTTTCCGACGCCCTTTCGGGACAAAAACCGGGTCGTACCCAAACCCGCCCGTGCCAACCCGGGTCACGGCGATTTTTCCGGGGCAAATCCCCTCAAAAACCAGTTCTAAATCATTGATGATCAGACAGATAACTGTCCGAAACTGGGCGCGGCGGTCTTTCTTCCCGGCCAAATTTTTGAGCAATTTTTCGATGTTGGCCGCCGCGCTTTTTTCCTCGCCCGCATATCGAGCGGTGTTCACGCCGGGTTCGTTGCCGAGGGCAAAAACCTCCAATCCGGTGTCCTCTGAAAAACAATTCACGCCAAATTTTTCCTTTAAAAAACGCGCTTTGAGCCGCGCATTCCCTTCGATGGTCGGCTCGGTTTCGGGAATATCATCGAGCTGCCCGATCTCGCGCATCGTTTTTATTGTGAACTGACCTTTGAGTATCTGTTCAATCTCGCGGGCCTTGTGGGCATTGCCGGTGGCAAAAATGAGGTTCATAAACTCTTGATTTTCAACGTGTTCTGCACGAATTTCGCCATTTCGATGGCCTCGTCAATGTGCCCTGCGACGATGGTCGCGTGGCCCATTTTCCGCATCGGCGCGGTCAATTCCTTATTATAAAGGTGCACGAAAACGCCCGGCTCGGCGAGGCATTTTTCGATGCCCTCATACTTGGCCGGCCCTTTGAAGCCCGGTTCGCCGAGCAAATTGACCATCACAGCGGGCGAGGTTTGGTCGGTCGCGCCAAGCGGTAAATCGAGGATTGCGCGGAGGTGCTGTTGATATTGCGAAGTGATGGCCGAGTCGATTGTGTGGTGGCCAGAGTTGTGCGGGCGTGGTGCTATTTCATTGATAATCAATGAGTTATCGCGCGTCCAGAACATTTCGACGGCCAAAACCCCGACCACGTCGAAGGCTTCGATGACCTTTTCCGCAATCGCTTCCGCCGCCGCTGCGACCATTCCGGGAACGCGCGCCGGGCAAATGAGCAACTCCACGAGGTTGGCATCCGGGTGAAAAGTCATCTCGACCGCCGGGTAAATTTTGACCTCGCCCGACGGGCTGCGCGCCGCGATGACCGCGATTTCGGCCTCGATGTCCACCAATTTTTCAGCTAGGCACGGGCCTGACAGCAGCTTTTCTTCGAGGTCGTTTTCGCTCCGCAAAATGCTCACGCCGCGCCCGTCGTAGCCAGCCGTGCGCGTTTTTTGGACAAATGGAAATTTCCAATCGCCCGCCAAAACCGCCTTTTTTAATGCTTTTTCATCCGAAAAAAGCTCAAAATGGCTCGTCGGCAGTCCGTTTTCAACGAAAAATGATTTTTGGTTGCCCTTGTCCTTTATCAAGTTCAATGCCCGCGAGGACGGAAAAACCAACTTCCCTTCGCCTTCCAAAACCGCAAGCGCGGCGGTGTTCACATCCTCGATCTCGATGGTCACGATGTCCACCGAGCGGCCAAAGGCCAGCACATCGTCGTAGTTTTTGAAATCGCCTGCGACGAATTTTGTGCAGATGGAACCCGCCGGAAATTCCGGTTTTGCGTCCAAAACCCAGGTTTTCAGGCCCCAGGGCGAGGCGGCCTCGCAGAGCATTTTTCCGAGTTGGCCGCCACCGAGGATGCCTATTTTTTTTGATTGGTCGAACATAAAATTACAGTTGACGGCGGACGGCGAACCGCGGACGGGCGGCAATGAGCCCCGCTCACCGTCCGCCGTCCGTCGGCCGCCGTTCGCCGTTATTTTTTTGCCAAAACCATCCGGTCTTTTCCCGATAAATCTTGCCGAAGCTCAACTTCCCGGAGGCCAATTTTTTGAAAAAGACCGACCACTTCGGCGGCGTTGAATTCGTTGCATTCAACAAAAATCGCCCCGCCCGTCGTCAGTTTTTGGAGCGCAAAAGAAGCCAGTTTTTTGTAAAAAATCAGCGGGTCAGCATCTTCCACAAAAAGCGCGAGGGCTGGCTCGAACAGTAACGCATTCCGCGAAACGAGCAATTTTTCGGCCAACGGAATATACGGCGGGTTGGAGATAACCAGCTGAAAATCAATGAGTTGCGACCAGTTTTGCTCCTCCAAAAAGTCCATTTGGACGAAGTTCACGGGTGCAAAATTAGTGGCCGAATTTTCCGCAGCAAGGTCGAGCGCGGCCCCACTTTTATCGAGCGACCAAACTTCGAGCGATGGGATTCTCTTTTTCAAAACAACCGGAATACAGCCCGTTCCCGTCCCGACATCGAGGATCCGGGCGGTCGAAGGGGCGCTTTTTTTGAGAAAATGGAGCGCGATTTCAACCAGCTCCTCTGTTTCTTGCCGGGGAATCAATGCCCGCGGATCGACCTTGAACTTCATCCCAAAAAAATCCGCAGAGCCGAGGATATATTGGACGGGCACGCCCGATTTGAGCCGCCGCAGAATTTCCGCTGCCCGGTTTTCGATGGGTTCGTCGACGGGTTTTTCGTCAAAAAAATGGACGATTTTCAGGGCATCCCTAAAAACAATCCGCGCAATTGAACGCGCCTCACGGTTGCCAAACTCGGCAGAAATTTCCCCCAAAAAATGGTCAAAAAGCTGCTGTGCCGTCATTTTCTATGGGGGAAATTGATGGTAAAAACCGTCCCGCGCGGATGATTGTCGGTCACGGATATTTTGCCGTTGTAATTTTTTACGATTTTATTGACGATAAAAAGGCCAAGCCCCGTTCCTTTTGTTTCGCGAGTCTCCTCATTTCCGATACGGTAGAATTTTTGAAAAATCCGCTTTTTTTCTGCATGCGCGATACCCATGCCCTCGTCGGAAACGGAGATGCCGAGGCCGTTTTTTTCCTCAAAAATATAGGTCGTGATGGGGCTGCCCTCCGGCGAATATTTCACCGCATTCTCCAAAAGGTTTTGAAAAACGGAGCTGATGGCCGCCAAATCCGCCTCGAACCAAAGGTTTTCCGCCGGTTTATTTACCAAAAAAACCGCCGTCGGGTACCGTATTTGCAATTTGGCGACCGTCTCATCGAGGAGTTTCGCGAGGTCGATGGCCACGTTTTGCGGTTGCCAAGCGTCCTCCAAACGGGCGGCCAAGAGGAGGTCATTGACCAACATTTGCAACCGTTCGGTGTCCTTCAAACCGTTTTTGGCGAGGCGGTCTGCCATCGGTTTTTCGAGGTCCCTTTTGATCAAAGTTTCCAAAATCAATTGGATCCCGGCGATGGGCGATTTGAGTTCGTGAGTGATTGAAAGGAGGAAATTGCGCCGCTGTTGGGCCACCCCGATTTCCCGGCGATAACTTTTGTTGATTTGGTAAAGACCGACAAATAGCAAACATATAAACGTACCGCATTCGCCCATTATCATAAAATGCTGGCGTTTATGCTTTTTTACCAAATTATCAAAATTGGGCGTTTGCCGAAAACCGGGTTCTTTGAGGTCAAAATAGGCCAAGCTCGCCCGGAACGATTCCTCGTTTTTGTTGTACAAAAGCCGCGCCCACCACATGAAAGCGGCGGTCAGGTAGGCGATGACGAACCAGGTCAAAATGCGGAGACGGGACATGAAATTTGGATATTTGGATATTGGAAATTGGGATATTTTTAATCAATCGAGCGACAAAAAAGCCTTGCCCAAAAATTGTACGATGTCGCCTGCGACCAACGCTTCTTGGCTTTTTTCGGCCGCTGCGAGGTCGCCCGCAAGCCCGTGCAGGAAAACGGCAAGGATGCAGGCCGATTTTTGGTCATATTTCTGCGCCAAAAGCCCAGTCAAAATGCCCGTCAACACATCGCCGCTGCCGCCGGTCGCCATGCCGGGGTTGCCCGTCGAGTTGAAAAAAGACTGTCCGTCGGGGCAGGCGACGAGCGTGTGCGCACCTTTTAAAACGATAAAAATGCCGAGCTCGCGGGCTTTTGCAAGCGCAAGTTCCTGTCGGTCAAAACCGTTTTCGGATTTCCCGAAAAGCCGCTCGAACTCTTTTGGGTGCGGCGTGAGGATGGTGTTTGGCGGCAAGTTTTTCAACAACCTTGGCATCGCGGCCAGCAAATTGAGCGCGTCCGCGTCCAAAACGAGCGAGATTTTGGCTTTTTTTAGCACATTTTCCAGCACTTTCAGCGTCTCGACTTCCGAACCGATGCCAGGGCCGATACCGATTGCGTCGTATTTTTCAAAGCTTGAAATCAGTTTCGAGGCCCAAAAATCGTGGTCGTCGGGTAGGCACATGGCCTCCGGTGCGGCTATTTGGAGCGGTAAAACCGCCGATTTCGATGCCTGGACTGTCACCAAACCCGCGCCCGAGCGAAGGCAACCTTGCGCCGCTAGGATGGCCGCGCCCGTTTTTCCGAGGCTCCCAGCGACCAAAAGCGCGTGGCCGAACGTGCCTTTGTGGTCGAACACACGTCGGTTTTTTCGCAATTTTTTGGCCGTCTCGCGGGTGATAAAATGATTTTTCCCGACGATATTTTCCAAAAAACTGGGCACCAAACCGATGCTCGAATATTCCCAAAGCCCGATTTTCTGCGCATTTTCGGCAAAAAAGAAGGCCAATTTGGGCGTTTCAAAGCTAAATGTCCGCGCCGCCGCAATCACTGTTCCCGTCGTGTGCCGGCCGATAAATAGGCCGGTCGGGACATCGACGGCCACTTTTTCGTTCGGCGCATTATTTATATGGTGCGCCAAAATTTGCCAGTTGCCTTCGAGCGGGCGGTTGAGTCCCGCGCCAAAAATCGCATCTATCAACACCACCTCCTGCGGGATTTTCGGCAGCGACGAACCGCCCTCCATCCAAACGAGCGGCACGGCCCCGCGTGGCGGAAGGTTTTTCAACTGGATATCGAAGTCGGCGGAATATTTTTTTGAAAAATTGCCGACGAAAATGCGGACCGGGTAAAATTTAGCGTGCAAATAGCGGGCGATTGCGAGGCCGTCGCCACCATTGTTGCCCGTCCCGCAGACAATCCAAACGGGTCGGTTCGAGTCGCGGTAATGGTTGGTGAACCAACGGACGAAGGCTTGGGCGGCACGGTTCATCAGGTCGCCGGGCTTGAGGATTTCATGGTCAACGGTATGTTTGTCCCATGCTTGAGTTTGTTCGGCGGTCAAAATTTTCATCTATGGAAAAATTATTTTCAAAATGAAAGTGGTATTGTTTGGGTTTATTTCAAACCGATGTTTTTAAAAATTCAAGTTCCTCAAAATCAGGCCATTTTTATTGTCCGTCAAAATTAAAGCAAAAACCGTTCTTTTAGCTATGCCACCAGATTTTTTCAAAGACCTCAAGATTATCGAGCTTGCCGCCGTTTTGGCTGGGCCGGCCGTCGGGATGTTTTTCGCCGAACTCGGTGCCGATGTCCTCAAAATCGAGAACGAACTCACGGGCGGCGACATGACGCGCGGTTGGCGTTTGCCCTCCGAAAATCCGTCAAGCCCGGTCTCAGCATATTGGTCGAGCGTGAACTTTAAAAAGACCGTCCGGCTCAAAAACTTGGAAGACCCCATTGACAATCAATGGGTTATGGAGCAAATAAAATTGGCGGACATCGTAATTTCTAATTTCAAACCGGCCTCTGCCCGTCGGCTCGGCATGGATGCGGCGACGCTCCGTGCGGCCAACCCGCAGTTGATTTTTGCGCAAATCGACCCCTTTTCGGACCCCGAAGACCCGCGCCCGGCGTTCGATATCGTGTTGCAGGCCGAGGCCGGCATCATCAGCATGACCGGCATCGAGGGCGGACCTCCGGTGCGGTTGCCGATTGCTTTTATCGACCTTTTCGCGGCGCACCAATTGAAAGAGGCGATTTTGTGCGCGCTCATCCATCGAGGGCGGACAGGCGAAGGCGCGACCGTGCGGACCTCGCTCTACGAAAGTGCGCTCGCCTCGCTCGCCAACCAAGCGACAAATTGGCTCATGGGGGGCGAAATCCCCGGTCGGATGGGCATGGCGCACCCAAATATTGCCCCGTATGGTGATGTTTTTTTGACAAAAGATGGCCGCGAGATTGTGCTGGCCGTCGGCACGGAGCGGCAGTTTTTGAACCTTTGCAAAATCTTGCCCGGCTGTGAAAATTTGCCACAACTCCTTGATTTTCAATCAAATAAGCATCGGGTAAAAAATAGGGCATTGCTCAACGAGCGGCTCGTGGCCGGTTTTTTACAAAAAAATAGGGCTGTACTTTTAACCGAATTTTCAGCCTCCGGTGTCCCCGCCGCGCGGATTTTAAACATGCTGGAAGTTTTTGAACAGCCGGAAGCAGAGGCGATGGTTTTGGCCGAAATCGTGGACGGGCAATTGACGCGGCGGGTGAAAACGGTCGCTTTTTCGATGGGTTGATCAGATGGGCCAATTCAAAAAAACATACCTATTTTGCCATGCAAAACATAAATAATGGCGAGAGATAAATTAAATGGTCATGAAAGCAAAGGCGATCCGACTGATAACCTATGACCCATATTCAGAAAAAATCATCCAATGGATAGAAAATTGAGCATCCAGCAAAATGCGGTTTTGGAACTGATCCAAGAATTTGCCGCCAATAAAATTGCCAATAACGGACTTGAAAAGCAATTGATCGTTGACAAGGAGCGCAACCGTTTTCAGGTCATCGTTTTTGGTTGGGAAAACGGGAAATCGCTGGTCAATACCACCTTGCTCCATTTTGAGATCAAAAACGGCAAGATTTGGGTGCAACAAAATTGGACCGAGGTTGAGGTTGCCAAGGAATTGATGAGCCGGGGCATCCCGAAAGATGAAATTGTTTTGGGCTTTTTGCCCGAACTCATGCGGGCTGAAACCGATTATGCGGTCGCCTAAAATTGCTTTTTAAACAAAAAAAAAGCCGGAAGCACCCATGCGCTCCCGGCCTTTTTTTTTCCTAAAAGGTTGATAATCAAGCCTTTGGCGTCTCGTCACCATCTAGCATGTCTTTCACCGCTTCGGTTTTTTCGGCAGCGAAGGTTTTTGCTTTTTCCCAAAAACCAGCACCGGATTCGGCGGCACCAGCGGCAGCTTCTTTTGCGTCTGCTGCGGCCTCGGAGGCTGCCACTTGCGCTTTATCGTAAAGCTCGGTCGCTTGTGATTTTAGGTTGGCGACGGTCTCGGAACCTGCAATCTCGGTCGCTTTTTCCGCGGCAGCTTCCTTCAGGTCGCCGAGGGTGTCGGTTGCGGTTTCGAGGGCATCGGAGGCCATGTCGGTGAGTTTTTTTAGAAAATCCATTGTCTAATTGATTTTGTGTTTGTGAAAAATTTGCCCAAAAATCGGCGGGCGAAGTTGGGGCTTTGGACTTCAATTTTGGACACGGGCCACATTATTTTATTAAATGGCCGCGACCGAAAATCGCCTTCCTGTTTTTGAAAAGAACGGCTACCTTGACCCCCGAAAACCGACACGACCATGCCTACCCGCATCGAATTTGTCACCTGCCACCGCCTCCCGGAACGTTCCTTTTTTTGGCGCAGGCGGCAGTTCCCCGTCTGCGCACGCTGCACCGGCATTCATATTGGCTACATTTCATACCCGTTTTTTTTGTTCAATATTTGGGTCCTGCCGCTTTGGGTTGCCATCTTTTTGATGCTTCCGACCATTTTGGACGGGCTGGCGCAGGCTTTTTTAAACGTCGAAAGCACGAACTGGCGGCGGTTTTCGACCGGCCTTATCGCGGGCGTGGGCACGATGTCGCTCTGTTGCCATATCGGCGACGGCATCGTTTTTTTGTTGAGATACACACATTTATTAACCTAAATTCCCTTTTTTTTATGTCAGATCCAATCCTTGACGCGCCCGACCAGAACCAATTTGGCGGCTATCAACCACAGGACGAGCTTCACGTCGGCCTGAAAATCCTCTCTTTTTGCATCCCGCTCGCGGGCGCGATCATTTATTTCACGACCGATGCCAACCAGTTCCCGAACAAGCGGAAACAGGCCTGCAATTTTGCGCTTATCGGCATCGGCGTGAGCATTTTGCTGCGCGTGCTGATGATGGCCGGCGGCGGAATGTGAATGCGCGTTTTTTTGTCTGAACTGTGATTTTTTTGATTCTTATGATTTTTTATGCCCCGTTCATAAAAATCATGGAAATCAAAAAAATCACCGTTCAGACAAAATATATCCTATCGCTGGACAACGATTTTCACAAAAGCGACCTGTCCCACGTTTTGCAGACGGACGATATAGGAAGCTGTCGGCAGGCCCGAAAGGTCGATGGATTCTTTCATCGAGCCGGTTGAAAAATCGAAATTTTTGCCCGCCAAAACCTGCCTTCCGAGCAAATCGAGGACCGAAACCTGCAATTCGCCGCCCGGCTGACCGGCCAATTCGAGGGTCAAAAAGCCGCTGACCGGGTTCGGGTAGATGTCAAATTTGGAGAGCCAGTCTGCCTCTGATGAGCTGACCAAAACCGTCACCGATTGTTGTACGGAGTTGGATGCGCATACGTTCGTGGCGGTCAAAATGCAGGTATAAGTGCCTGGGCCGGCGTAAAAATGAATCGGGTTTTGCTCGGTCGAGGTTTGGCCGTCGCCAAAATTCCATGAAAAACTGTCGCCGTTCCCCGTCAAATTGTTGAAAATGACATTGAAGCCCGCGCCGTTTGTATAAACAAAACCGACAATCGGCGGCTCGGCCACTTCAACGACCTGCGGGAAGATTTTGGTCGTCTTTCCAAAAGCGTTAGAAACTTCCATCGTCACGTCATAGATGCCGGGGATCGAATAGGTGATGGCCGGGTTCGAGAGGGTAGAAGTGGCCGGGAAACCGCCGGGGAACTGCCATGCCCACTCGGTCGGGTTGCCCACCGAATTGTCCGAAAAATTGACGACCAACGGCACACAACCTTCGGCGACCGTGCTGTTGAAAGCGGGCAGCGGCGCAGAACCGGAAACCGTGATTTCTTGGGTCGAAGTGGAAGTCCCGCAAGCGTTTGCGACCGTCAAATTGACCGTGTAGGTGCCCGTTTGGAAATAGACGTGGGTCGGGTTTTCCTCGTCGCTCTGGAGGCTCGCGTCGCCAAAATCCCAACTGTAAATATTGCCGCTACCCGTCGAGTTGTTGGAGAAAACGATGCTCAATCCGGCGGGCTGCGACGAGAACTGTGCGTTGGGCGCAAGCCCGACCAAAATGAAGTTTGACTGGCTCGAAGTGCTGAAACCAGCGGCATTCGTCACGGTCAAAAATACATCGTAAGTGCCTGGCAATGAATAAGTTACGGCCGGGTTCGCATCAATCGAACTGGCCGGGTTTCCACCCGGGAACGACCATTCAAAACCCGTTGAATTGGCACTTGATTGGTTGATGAAATTGACCAAAAACGGCGCGCAACCCGTGTTTTGTGCAGCCGAAAAACCGGCAGTCGGCGGTGTGACGATGACCACCGTTTGGGTCGAAAATGCGCTGCCGCAATCGTTCGTCACAGTCATGGTGACCGTATAGTTTCCGTCGCCGGAATAGGTGTGCGACGGGTTTTGCCCGGTCGAGTTTTGGCTGTCGCCGAAGTCCCAAAAATAAGTGTTCGCGCCGCTCGAATTATTGGTGAAAACCGTCGTCACGCCAACGGTCTGGCTCGAAAAATTGGCCGCAGGCCCGCTGCTCACCGCGATATTTGTCGAACTCGTTGAGCTGCCAGCAGTGTTCGTCACGGTCAATGTGGCGGTGAAATTGCCCGCGTTTTGATACGAAACTGACGGGTTTTGCTCGGTCGAACTGGCCGGGTTGCCGCCAGGGAAATTCCATGCGAACGACGACGAATTGGCCGACGACTGGTTCGTGAAATTCACCAAAAGCGGTGTGCAGCCCGCATTTTGCGAAGCCGAAAAGTTGGCCGTCGGCGGCGTGGCGATTACGATATTTTGAGTGGATTGGGTCACGCCGCAGCTGTTCGTGGCGGTCAAAACGACCGAATAGCTGCCGTCATTTTGATAAATATGCGCCGGGTTTTGCTCGGTCGATGTTTGGCTGTCGCCGAAATTCCACGAAAAAGAGGTCGCGCCCGTCGAGTTATTGGTGAAATTGACGGTCAAACCATTGACAACATTGGAAAAACCGGCCGTCGGAACACCCAAAACCGTGATGGTCGTGGCCGTCGTCGAACTGCCCGCCACGTTGGTCACGGTCAAACTGGCCTGATAAACACCTGGCGTTGAATAAGTGACCGACAGGTTTTGTTCGGTCGAACTGGTCGGGTTTCAACTGGTCGATGGCACGGAAACATGGATCCCGCTGCCCGGCATTCCGGTCCCGGGCGCACAGCCGGAAACCTCGTTTGGGGCGTCGATGCTGCGTACTTTCATTTGGTTATTGATACTGGGAACGCTGGGCTGGCTGTGTTACTTCGGTTGGAAGTTCTTCCGTCGCACCAAGGCTCCAAGCACGGCAAATTATTCGTTTGAAAGGGAATGACATGGGTTGGAAGGATGCATTTGACTACATGCGCGGGATGGCGGCCAAACAGGGCGTCAGTGCCGCAGCGAGCGCTT
>JANOQP010000515.1:0-4520 GCA_031414895.1 Saprospirales bacterium | reverse complement strand
TTCCGCCCCGCTGGGGCTAACCAAAACGCAAGCGGCGGAAAGTGCTACCAACATTCCGTCCCGCTGGGGCTACCGGCTGTATAGTTACGGGCATTGTACAGTTTTATCAACACGGCCCCTTCCTTTTCCCAATGATAGATTTTTGCCGCCTCGCCACAGTTTTTCACTAATTTCTGATAAAGGCTTTTGTCGTTTTTCAATAAAATAATAGCCGTGGCAATCGCCTCCGCTTCGCAATTTTCCAACAACAAACCAACCTCGTGCGCCGCATTTATTTTTTGATACTCCGGGAAGTTCATGTTCAGGCTCGGAACACCGTTTTGGAGATAGTCAAAAAACTTGTTGGCCAATGAATAATAGTAGCTTAACCCGTTCATTTCCAGCAAGTTAAGTCCCAGCCAAGCCTTTTTTGTCAATGCCCGAAGCTCGTCCGGGCGGACGGAACCGAGAAACTTTACGCGGTTTTCGAGGCCATTTTCGGCGACCAGTTGGCGCAGTTTTTCTGATAGGTCGCCCTCTCCGGCCAGCCAAAGTTCGGCAAAATCGAGCTGTTTCATGGCCAAAATTGCGCCCTCCAACCCGCGGCCTTTATTTAAAGCACCTTGATAAAAAATGATGGGCAGTTGATTGAGCCGGTGACTTAAAGTCACCGGCTCAATATGCTCGCTCTTAAATGGGGCATTTCTAATGACCTCAAATTTTTTACCATAAATTTCGGTAAAAATCCCCGCCAAATAATCCCCGACCGTGTAACATTTATGATAATAGGGGATACAAATTTTAGCTATTAACTCCCAACACTTTTTCACAAACTTTCTATTATAAACCTCTGGTACTTCGCTGAAATATTCATGTGCATCAAAGACCCTTTTTTTGTTTTTTATTGGGCCAATAAGACATCCGGCGGGCATCGTATCCAGGTCAATTGTATTTACGCAATCGAATTTATTGACCAATAAAAAAATAAACAATCGAATATTGAATTCAGTATAAAATAGCGGCCCGCGTTCAAAGAAACAATAGAGCCTTTTTTGTTGAAAAATTTGCGCGCCGAGCGGTGCCGAGCCACGTTTTTCGCGCCCCACCAACAGGCAATCGAACCCCGCCCGCGTGAGCGACGTGCAGATCCGTTGCATCCGCTGGTCGAAGTTCAGGTCGTTGGTGACGGTGTGGATGATGCGTTTTTTGGCGGTCATTCGGGTCGGCGGAGCTTGAAGTTTTCGGTCGTCAAAGTGCCGCCGTTGATGAGGAACTCGAGGGCCTGTTTGGCCAGTTCGTGCTGTTTGATTGGGAAATCGGCGAGGAGTTCCGGCACCGTAAGTGGTTGTTTATCAATGAGTTGGAGCATTTTTTTTTCAAAAAAGCCGAATTGTTGGCCATCCAGTTCTGGTTTGTTGCGACCCGTGCAAACATCGCAGATCCCGCAATCCGGCGCACCGTTTTCCCCAAAATAACGGAGCAATTGGACGCTCCGGCACTCGATCCGCTCGGCATATCGGATGGCCGATTCGAGGCGAAAGGCCGCCCGTTTTTTCCGAAAATTGAACCGCTCCGGGTCGATTGTGAGGTTTTGATAAGGGATGCGGTCGTGCGTAAAAGTGAGTTGCGGCTTGTCCTTTGCCGGGACATAATCTATGATGCCCTCTTTGTGCAGATAATTTAATTGCCCAATGATTTCCACTGTTTTTAATTTCATCCAATTGCCCATATAACCTTCACTGACCATTACATAATCTTCTGTCAATCCATCATAGGCCCTGAACAAGGTCTTGATGATATTATCGAGCGTGGGGTTTTTTAATTGATAGTCATAGATCTCTGTCCGCGAAACTATAACACGGATAGTGGACATTTTCAGCACACTTTCTGAAAGGGATATCCAGCCTTCTTGTTGCAAAACTTTTAAACAGGCCAATCCGGGCAATGTGTCCACGTTCCAAAATTCGGTGAAATGCTCTAAACTGAAATCATACGATTCGCCCAATCCGCTGCCAACGGCCTGTTGCGTATAACTGCCGAGTGCCTGATAAACGCGCCGGATCTCGTGGATCTCGGGGAAGGCAAGCTCGAACATGAATCGCATTTTCTCCGCGTCCTTTTCGTCAAAAAGGAGGACGGCGTAGCTTTTTTTGCCGTCGCGGCCGCCGCGCCCGGCCTCCTGAAAATAGGCTTCCAAAGTGTCCGGCAGGTCGAGGTGCACGACGATCCTTACGTCCGGTTTGTCGATGCCCATGCCGAAAGCGTTGGTGCAGCACATGATCCGGGTCGTGCCGTTTGTCCAGTTTTCCTGTTTTTTTGAGCGCGAACCGTGGTCAAGCCCGGCGTGGTAAAAATCGGCATTGACCTTATTTTTCAACAAAAACTCGGCGGTTTCCTGTGTCAATCGGCGGTTTTTGGCATAAACGATGCCCGTTCCCGGCACGTTCGCCAATATTTCGAGGAGCTTCGGGAGCTTCGATCCCTGCTTTTCGTAAAGGACGGAATAGCTCAAATTTTGCCGCTGGAAACTTTGTTGGAAAACCGCCGACTCCTTTCGGAACTCCAATTTTTTTTGGATATCAACAACAACTTCTGTCGTCGCCGTCGCTGTCAGCGCGATGATCGGCGTGCGCGGGATGCGGCGGCGGATCTGTGCAATTTCCAGATAGGGCGGGCGAAAATCGTAGCCCCATTGGCTGATGCAGTGCGCCTCGTCCACGGCCAAAAACGACACGTCCATCCGCTCGATGCGGGCGATGGCCATGTCGGTTTTTAGGCGTTCGGGCGAGAGGTAGAGGAACTTGTAGCCGCCGTTGCAGGCGTTCTCGAAGATGATGTCGATCTCGCGGTGCGACATCCCGGAGTAAATGGCCGCTGCGGGAATCCCGCGCTTTTTCAGGTTCTGGACCTGGTCTTTCATCAACGCGATGAGCGGCGAAATGACGACGCAAATGCCCGGACGGCAAAGGGCGGGGACCTGAAAACAAATGCTCTTGCCGCCGCCAGTTGGCAACAAGGCGAGCACATCTTGCCCCGAAAGTGCGGCCAAAACGATCTCTTCCTGCATGGGCCGGAAGGCGGCATGGCCCCATGTTTTTTGTAAAATTTCTAACGGATTCGGTGGTTTCTCCATGTTTTTTGCAAAAAGAGACAGTCTGCGGGCATCGCGTAAAATGGTTCCGACATGACCATTCCGGGTTGCGGGCTGAAATGTGCACATACTTTTGCCCCATCGCGGGCCTCCCGCCTTTGTTAATCTGCCCCCGTTTTCGGTTTCCCGCCTTGCCATCTCCCCGGCAAAAATAGGCGAAAACCATTCCCCCGTTTTTCAAAGTTTTTTTGTTTTTCGCTCGGTTCATGCTCGTGAGGGTCTTCCGACCCGATACGTTTTGTTTGCAGGTCTTTGACCTGCCGGCGCGGGGCTGGTTCCTTTTCTCTTCTCTAAAATTTTTCAACAACCACATCCATAAAATGAGAGTCATCTACCTTTTCGTGCTTTTTTGCCTCGCCAATTTCGCGGCATCCGCACAATCAACCAACTGGACCGGCGCGGCCAACCAAAACTGGTCGGACGTGGGCAACTGGTCGAACGGCCTCCCTGCGACGGGCGGCTCGGCCTTTATCCCGGCAACCGCCGCCAACTGGCCACGGGCGACGGGCATATTGTCCGTCAATTTCCTGCTCCAAAACGCGGGACAGCTTTTCCTCGACGGCACGACGGAGAATTTTGACAATATCCAAAATTTCCCCGGCGGCATTATTACCAACAACGGAACGGCCAACCATCGAGGCCCGAACGCTTTTGACAACAATGGGCAATTGATAAACAACGGTGTTTTCAACAATTATGGCCCGCTGAACATCACCGGGACCGGCGTTTTTGATAACCGCGCCGGGGCGATTTTCACCAATAAGGACGGTGGAAATTTGTCCGTTTATGCCACTTTTTTGAACGCGGGCAGCTTTACGAACGACGGTTTTTTCGTCCTTTCCGGCAACATGACCTCGACAGGGAACATCACAAACAACAAAACACTCTCCATTTCGCTCGGCGGCAATTTGACGCTCCGGCCAACCGCCAATATTTACAACGCCACCTCGACCGCTTTTTTTGAGGTGAAAGGCGTGCTGAACCTCGACCAAAGTTATTTCGACAACATCGGCGGCCTGCGCACGGTGCCAGGCGGGCAGGTGGTTTCGAGCGGTATTTTTCAGAACAAGAGCGTCGTGAACAATGGCGGCGAGTTCATCAACAACGGCACTTTCAACAACGGCTGCACGGGCTGCCCCGACATCATCACCCTTTGGAACGAGGCCGGCGGCACGTTTCGCAACAACCTCACGGTCTCCAATTTTGCAACCCTCGAAATCCTCCAATGCTCCAATTTTTACCAAAATTCGGCCAATTTCACCCCAATCACGGGCAAAGTTTGGATCATGGGCTTTGTTTATGAACTAAAAGGCACGATCGACCAGACTTCTATCATGGGCGGCATCGTGCTGCACTCGCTGACCGAAATGCCGAAACCGATGGCGATGTG
>JANOQP010000514.1:0-4096 GCA_031414895.1 Saprospirales bacterium | reverse complement strand
GAATTAAGTACTTTACTTATAACCGAATAGCCGATACTGTTAAATTTTTCAATAATATAATCTTTATACTGTCCATTGTACATGGTAGTTAGTGACTTTACATTCTCGAAAAGGAAACATTTCGGCTGTAGCTCATCTACCACTCTCACAAAGTGATCGAACAGGTTGTTTCGCGGGTCAGCAGATTGTTTTGTTCCCAATGTCGAAAAACCTTGGCATGGCGGTCCACCAAATATAATATCAGGCTTAATTCCACCTGCAAGGTCAAGCAGTTCTTGACCCGAAACCGTTCTAATATCTTTTAGTAAGAACGGATTGTCAGGCCAGTTTTCCTTATGAGTTTGAGCAGCCGCAACTTCAATATCGTTCGCCACTAAGACATTGAAACCTGCTTTTTCCATCCCAATTTGAAATCCTCCTCCGCCGCTGAACAAACTATACGCCTTTAATGATTTTGCGTGGCCGTTCAATTTACTCATAGTATTTTCGATTAATAAACCTTTGATTTATAAAATGGGCAAATATAAAAACAATTTGTTTTTTTCAGGTTCAATTATACATATTTTAAATTTTTTGCGGTATATTTTAGGCCAAAATTATCCCATATCATGATTACGGAGTAAACCTCCTGAATTTTTTTGCTCAAAAAAAAGGCGATGCCAACCGGAGCCGGGCATCGCCTTTTTGTATTTTTAAATGGGTCGCATCAATTTTCAGCTTGAGCGGCATCGGTTGCAGCGGCTTTTTTCTTGCCGCTCCGACGGGTCACTTTTTTCACTTCTTGCGATTGTGCTGCGGAGTTTGTGCCGACGGTTTTGTTCATGTTGTAGATTTCGTTGAAATCCACCAACTCGACCATGGCCGTTTCGGCACCATCACCCCGGCGAAAACCGGTCTTGATGACCCGCAAATAACCGCCCGGACGGTCGCCAACTTTTTCAGCGATTGGCCCAAAAAGCTCTTTGATGGCTTCTTTGCTCTGCAAAAGGCTGAAAGCCGTCCGACGCGAATGGGTCGTATTGTCCTTTGCCTTTGTGATCAACGGCTCAACATATCCGCGAAGTGCTTTGGCCTTTGCCAATGTCGTCATGATACGTTTGTGCTCGATGATGGAGCAAGCCATGTTTTTCATCATCGCATCGCGGTGCGATTTCGTGCGGCCAAGCGCGTTGACCTTATTACCGTGTCTCATTTTAGATGAGTTTTAGGTCGCAACACAGGAGCGGATTTAGACGCTCGTGACTGTAAATTGCTGTTAATGTAGCACAGCCTTCAGGCTGTGTAAATATTGAAAATTAGGGCAAGCACAGCCTAAAGGCTGTGCTACTCTTCTTCAAGTTTGTATTTCGCGAGGTCCATCCCGAAGGTCAGCCCTTTTTCAACGAGCAGTTCTTCGATTTCGACGAGCGATTTTTTGCCAAAATTGCGGAACTTCAAAAGTTCGTGTGTGTCATATTTCACCAGCTCGGAGAGCGAATTGATTTTCGCGGCTTTGAGGCAGTTGTACGCACGGACGCTCAAATCGAGGTCTTCGAGCGAGGTTTTGAGCAATTTGCGCATGTGCAAGATATGCTCGTCCACCACATTTTCCTCGCGGCGTTCCGGCGTGTCGAACGTGATGTTCTCGTCCGTGATCAACATCAAATGTTGAATCAGGATACGGCTTGCCTCACGAACTGCATCTTCCGGGTGGATGGTGCCGTCGGTTTCGACGACAATATCAAGTTTCTCGTAGTCCGTCCGTTGGCCGACGCGGGTGCTCGAAACTTTGTACGACACATTTTTGATGGGCGTATAAATCGCGTCGATTGGGATAACGCCGATTGGTGCGTCTTTCGGCAAATTTTCGTCCGCCGGAACGTAGCCACGGCCTTTCGTGATGGTGAATTCGAGTTCGAGATTGACCCATGGTTCCATGCGGCAAATCAAGAGATCGGGGTTCATCACCTTGAACACGTTGTTGTATTCCTCGATATCACCGGCACGGAATTCTTCCTTGCCACTGATGGTCATGTAGATTTTTTCGGCCAAAACCTTGTCGTCCGTGACGATTTGTTTAAGGCGAACCTGTTTGAGGTTGAGGACAATGTCCACCACATCTTCGACAACACCTTTAATGGTGGCAAATTCGTGATCGACACCGCCGATGCGGACGGCCGAGATTGCGTAGCCTTCCAACGAGGAAAGGAGGACGCGGCGCAGGGCATTGCCCACCGTTTGACCGAAGCCCGGCTCCAACGGCTTGAACTCGAAGCTGCCTTCAAATTCGGTTGCCTTTTGGAGGATGATTTTCTCTGGCTTCTGGAAATTCAAGATACTCATACTGGAAATTTCCTATTTAGAAAAAGGGAATTGGAATAAAGACTTGGTCTGGGGCAAATGCGAAAGAGGTTGGCCTCGTTTCCAAAGCCAACCTGTTCCGATATTATTTCGAATAAAGCTCGACGATGAGCTGTTCGTTGATCCGCTCCGGGATGTTCGCCCGTTCTGGATAGGCGATGAACGTGCCCTGTTTTTTGTCCGGGTTCCATTCAAGCCAAGTGTAGCTGCGGACGGCTTTAACATCGCCGCTTTCCGCGATTTCGAGGTGCTGCGAACTGTTGCGGACTGCAATCACATCGCCCGGTTTCAAACGGTAGGATGGGATGTTCGTCACCGTGCCGTTCACCGTGATATGCTGGTGCGAAACGAACTGGCGTGCACCGTTTCGGGTCGGGCTGATGCCCAAGCGGTACACGGTATTGTCCAAACGCGCTTCGAGGAATTGGAGCAAAACCTCGCCCGTGACACCGTGGCGACGTGCAGCCTCCTCAAACGTTTTGCGGAACTGGCGCTCCAAAATGCCATAGGTGTACTTGGCTTTTTGTTTTTCCATCAACTGTTTCGAGTAGTTGGAGGCCTGTTTTTTGCGTTTGTTCGGGCCGTGCTGGCCGGGGCCGAATTTCCGGCGTTCAAAAGCGCGGTCTGGGCCATAGATTGGCTCGCCGAAGGCTCTCGATTTTTTGGTTTTTGGTCCGGTATAACGTGCCATCTTGGACTTATTTCTTTCTTTGAAAAATCAAAAATTGATGAATATTAAACGCGACGGCGTTTAGGAGGGCGGCAGCCGTTGTGGGGCATCGGCGTCACGTCGTTGATTACGGACACTTTCAAACCTGCACCGTCAATCGCGCGGATTGCGGCCTCGCGGCCAGAGCCTGGGCCTTTGACAAAAACCTCGACCGTGCGCATTCCCGCGTCCATCGCGGTTTTGCAGCAATCGGCAGCGGCCATTTGAGCGGCGTAGGGCGTGTTTTTCTTCGAACCCTTGAAGCCGGCTTTGCCCGCAGAAGCCCAAGAGACCACCTCGCCGTTTTTGTTCGTCAGCGAAATGATGATGTTGTTGAAGGTCGCATTGATGAAAGCAATCCCTTCCGGGGTCACTTTTACCTTGCGTTTGGCGACTTTTTTAGTCTGCTTTGCCATCTTGGATAATGTGCTAATTGGTTAATGTGGCAATCGGACAATGCGTGGTAGGTTGCTAAATATTAGCCCATTCACCCATTCCCAAATTAGCCCATTAAAATTATTTCGTTACTTTTTTCTTGCCGGCAACCGTCTTCCGTTTGCCCTTGAGGGTACGGGCGTTGGTACGGGTGCGCTGTCCACGGAGCGGGAGGCCTTTACGGTGGCGGAGGCCGCGATAGCAAGCGATATCCATCAAACGCTTGATGCTCATGGCGATTTCAGATTTCAGTTGACCTTCAATCTTGTATTCGTCACCGAGGATACGGGTGATGGCCTTGACGTTTTCGTCAGTCCATTGGTCTACTTTCGTGTTTTCGTCCATGCCAGCTTTGGCAAGGATTTCCTTTGCAGTCGATGAGCCAACACCAAAAATGTAGGTCAGACCGATGACGCCGCGCTTGTTTTTCGGCAAATCAACACCTCCGATACGTGCCATTTTCTTTATTTTTTAAAATAAAAATTGCGGTCGAAAATTCCGGGACCCGCAATCCGTAATCCAAAACCAATCAACCTTGACGTTGCTTGAACTTCGGGTTTTTCTTGTTGATAACGTACAATTTGCCATTGCGCCGCACGATTTTGCAATCCA
>JANOQP010000513.1:0-4090 GCA_031414895.1 Saprospirales bacterium | reverse complement strand
GCGGCCTCCCTCCGGGCGCAATATTTTCGCGACCGAGGCGAGGAAAAACGCCCGTGCCTCCGCCGGGATATGCTCATAAACATCGACGAGCAGCACGGCATCGAAAGTGTTTTCGCCCGAAAACGTGCTTTCCGTGATATCCTTGGTTGAAAAATGGAGGTTTTTTCGCGAAAAAAGGCGGTTGGCGAGGTCAATGGAAACGGGCGCAAGGTCCACGCCGATGACCTCCGCCGCCGGGAAATGACGCGCCACTTCCCACGAAGTCCAACCAATCCCGCAGCCGATATCGATCACGCGGCGAGGGTTTTTGGGCAAATTTGCCAGCACAAACCGGATCGCCGCCCGCGTCCGTGGGTTGCCGACGACATAATCGGCCGTCAGCGACCGCGAAAATTTGTTGTAAAAAGCCTTCGCCTCGGCCATTTTTTCGGAAACCATGTTCGTTCTTGGTTCAAATTTTTTCAAAAAAAACAGGCCGCGAAGGTAATTCGACAAGCCACTTTTGACCTTTGCCGCCCAAACTTTCCCACTCGAAACCCAAAACTCGAAACCCAAAATGGGCATCGTCCAAAGACAAGGCTTAAAATATTCGCTGATCAATTTCGCTGGGCTGGCCGTGAGCCTCGTGGCGACCATTTGGCTCTATCCGCGCGTGCAATCGGAATATGGGCTGCTCGGTTTTTTGACGGCGACGGCGATGCTTTTTTTGCCCTTCGTCTCGCTCGGCGTGAACCAGGTCAGCGTCCGGTTTTTTCCACGTTTTGTGGAAAAGGAGCGGCAGCACAACGGGTTTTTGCGGTTGCTTTTGGGCTGGGTGGCGATGGGTTTTTGTGTTTTCATGCTGCTCGTTTTTTTGTGCAAACCGTTGATTGTCAACCTCTTGCAATCGCGCGAGCCGTTGCTTCGCGACCATATTTGGTTGGTCCTGCCCCTACTTTTCTTTCAACTTTTCGCCACCATTTTGGGGCAGTACACGATCAATTTTGGCCGCGCCGCCGTGCCCACTTTGTTCAACGATTTTTTGATAAAACTGATCGTCCCGGCGGGGCTTTTCGGCGTTTGGCGCGGCTGGTGGACGGTCGAAACGGCCATCATGGGATTGGTCGTCAACTATTTTTTGGCCTGCACCGGCCTTGTTTTTTATCTAAAAAGAATCGGCGAATGGCATTTTGACCGCCGATTTTTGAAAATCGAGCGGCCACTTTTGCGCGAGATCGCCGGGTTTGCGGGTTTCGGGATGGCCCTCAATTTGGCGATGTTCCTCATCACGCGGCTCGACCTGTTGATGGTTTCGTGGTTTTTGGGCCTCCAAAAAGGCGGCATTTACACGATTGCCAGCTATATCTCGAACGTGATGGACGTGCCGGCGCGGGCCATCATCACGGTAGCAATGCCGCTGATCGCGAAATATTGGCTGCACGATAAACGGTTGGAAATCAATGGTTTATATCAAAAATCGAGCATCAACCTGCTCATTATCGGCATCGCTTTTTATGGCGTGACGCTCGTTTCGCTCGACTCGCTGATCGCCCTGATGCCCAATTCCGGGGAAATGCAAGCGGGCCGGGCAGTCGTCGCCATCCTCGGCGCGGCCAAACTTTTCGACCTCGCGACGGGCCTGAACGGCTACATTTTGAACCTCTCTAAACACCATTGGCTGCTTTTGTGGTCACTCGTGGTGCTGGCCGGGGCGGGGGTCGCGCTCAACCTTTGGCTCGTCCCACAGATGGGCATGACCGGGGCTGCGCTCGCCACGCTTGGCGGGATGACGGCCTATAACCTGACCAATTCTGTGCTGGTCTATCTAAAATTCGGGATGCAGCCGTTTTCGCGGAACACGTTTTTCGTGCTGCTCGCCGGGGCCATCACGGGGCTGGCCGTTTGGTGGCTGCCCGCTTTTAATTCGTTGATAATCAATATCTTGTGGAAATCCGGCAGCTTTTTGGGCCTCTTTTTGACGGCTGTTTTATGGGGCAATCTATCCCCGGACATGAACGATTTTTGGGCAAAAATCCGGTCGGGCAAACTTTGGTAAAAACGCGATCAAACCGCCCTTTTCATCACGACCATCCCCCTAAATTCCTCGCGCATCACCTGAAATTCCAGCTGGGTCTGGCCACAAATCTCGAGCCCCATTTTTTGGTAATAAACAATGGCTGCTTGGCTGCTGTCCATCGCTTTTAACCAAATGATTTCTTTCCCGTATTTACGGGCCAAATCAATGATAAACCACATAACGAATTTACCATAACCTCGATTGACGGCGGTCTTAACGAGATAAATGCGCTCCAATTCGATTGCCTGTTTTTTTGTATAATTTTCTATTGCCGCATCTATGTTCAGCTTGATAAAACCTATATTTTCGTTATCGACTTTTAGCAGATAAAAAAGGGCATTTTTATCCATTATCTCGTTCAATAAAATTTCTGACGTAAAACATTTGTTCAAATACCATTCGCCGCCGTCGTGCCATAAATGGAGATAATGATCGCAATAGGCGCGTTTGGCAATGATAGAAAGTTCAACAGCATCATCAATGGTTGCATCAAGTTTTACCAAGCGGATTTCGTCAAAATTGTCATTCATAGTTCATCATTCAAAAAGCCCTTCCGGCAAATCCATCAGGATCACCCTTTTTTTATCATCCATTTTTTTGACAAAAACGGGCACGAGCGGCACGAGCATTTCCACATTTTTCCATAAAACAAAGGCCATTTCGCCCGATGGGAATTCCTCGACGCGCAGGATTTCCCCAATTTCGCCGAGCGTTTCATCGACGAGCTTCCAGCCCGCGATATGTTCAAACGGCATCCGTTCGACCTCGATCTCACGCTCCGTGTCGGCCAAAATGTCGGACTGTTTTAGGAAAAGTGATTTTGACTGAAAGGCATCGGCCTCGGTGCGCGAGTCGATTTCCTCGAACTTGACCAAAATATCCGTCCCTTCCCGGATCTTTTCGATGAAAAGCGGCACTTTTTGGCCGCGCATATCGACGAAAACCGCATCGGCTTTCAGCACGTCCTCGATGAACCTTGGCTCGATGGACACTTTCAGTTCGCCCGCGAGACCGTGCGATCGTTTGATGAAACCGACCTGGACCATAATTTTAATGAGATAATGGGAGAATATGGGAATAAGATAATGGGAGAATATGGGAATGGGATAATTGCAGAATGAATTAATTTGAAAATGTGGGCAAGGGATAATTCGGCAGCCCATATTTGCGGCGAAATTAGTCGGATTTTTCACCTTGGCGTGCCGAAAACCATCCCATTCCCCCATTTCCCAAATTATCGGATTTCTGCAATTATCCCATTCCCATATTCTCCAATTATCTTATTAGAACCATGTCAAACAAAGAGATTGCCTACGCATTTGACGAGCTGGCCGGGCTGATGGAGCTGCACGCGGAGCCCGTTTTCAAGATCCGCAGCTACCAAAACGCCTATATCACGCTGCGCAAGATCGACCGTCCGTTGGCCGAAATGTCGCCCGCCGAGATGAAGGAGATAAAAGGTGTGGGCGATGCTATCTCATTGAAAATCAAGGAGTTATTGACTGGCGGGACGATGGCGACGCTCGAAAAATACCGCGCCCAGACCCCGCCAGGCGTGGCCGAAATGCTCGCAATAAAGGGCTTTGGCCCGAAAAAGATCCGGCAACTTTGGAAGGATTTGGAGATCGATACGATTGGTGAGCTTTTGTACGCCTGCAACGAAAACCGGTTGGTCGAGCTGAAAGGTTTTGGCCAAAAAACGCAGGAGGATTTGCGGCAAAAACTGGAATTCCACCTCCGTTCGCGCGACAAATTCCACTATGCGACGCTCGAAGCGGAGGCCGATCGGCGTGGCTAAATACCGGTCACGTACGTTAACCACAGAGCACACAGAGGACACGGAGAATTTCTTTGAATGCGTTTCGTCCGTGATGTTCCCAAATTGTTACTCCGTGTTCTCCGTGTCCTCCGTGGTTAACGTGACGTGACGCCTATGAAAATCGTTGAGGTCCGTGGCCGGGAGATTCTGGATTCCCGTGGCAATCCAACCGTAGAAGTCGACGTCGTGCTGGAGGGCGGCGCGCGCGGGCGCGC